>JAOZQF010000127.1 GCA_029932345.1 Desulfuromusa sp.
TGAAATTGGCTCACAAGACCCCCTATGGAGTTATAGTTTTTGGATTTCGTTTAAATACTGACAATGTTGATCAAAACTAGCTGAAAAAACTACCATAAAAGAACCTGAAACGACAAGCTTTTTGTCCCACTTTTTGCCCCTTCAAAGCAGTTCTACACGTAAAATCGATCCTTTATCGTGCCCGACTATGGCATGACGCGATCGACGCATTCCTGCGACCCACAATATCTCCTCCCCGCTGACCAACAGAGGGGTTTTCAACCGTTGCTCCAATTCAACCCGATTATCCACAAAAAAATTCTTCAACCGTTTATGCCCAACCATAGCAGAAGGTTCAAACCGGTCCCCGGCATGCCAGCTGCGCACCCGTAACGGCTGCGGCAAATCGGCAAAACAATATTCCGTAACATTCAATGATTCACCCTCCTGCTCGGCTTGCAGTGAAGCCCGCAAAACACGGCCGTCAGGAAGCTCAAGTTCACCCGGAATCGGCAGAGAGAGATCAAAAGGTTCTGCTAATAGTGGTGCCACATCCCGAAACCAGAGAGCCTGGTAACGTCGAGCAACCCACCCCCCCGGAAGATCGAGTTGGGCCTGACTGCGCTGATTCACCAGCAGGGTCTCGATAGATTGCAGGTGGATGGATTCAATCCGCTGCAAATCACCCCGAACCTGTCGCAATGCTTCGCGCAGTATCCTTATGCGCAGTGCCGGGTGGAGTGCCAGCAATGCTGGTCGACTTAAACGGAGGCCATCATGACGCGACACCACCAGACCGGTAAAGTTCTCTTCGACCTGCTTTTGCCAATAATCATCTTCAAGTTGAAACTGTTCTGTGAGCCCCGCAATTCTATTACAAAATTGAGGATTTATTTCGACAAGCTGTGGCAGAACCTGAGTGCGCAGCCGATTGCGTAAAAAAATCGGGTCGCCGTTGCTTTGATCCTCGACCCAACTCAGTTCATGTTGCCGTGCATATTCAACGATCTGCTCACGACTGCAACCCAATAAAGGGCGCCACCAGACCCCCTGCTGAACTTGCATGGAAGCCAGGCCACTCTGACCGCTGCCACGCAGTAAGCGCAACATAAAAGTTTCAACCTGATCATCGCGATGATGAGCGAGAACAATTTGCCCCGCATCGATCTGCTCGGCAATTCGCTGTAAAAACTCTCGTCGTGCCTGCCGCCCAGCCATTTCCAGACTGATCCTATTCTCCTCTGCCAACCTTGGCACATCGTAACTTTCAACATAACAAGGAACATCCCATTGGACACAAAGTTTCTGGACAAAATCGGCATCGGCAGAACTTTCCGGGCGAATTTGATGATCCAGATGTGCAACCTCCAGCGTTATCCCCAATTCTGCCGATACACTCCTCAGTGCATGTAGCAAAACCACCGAATCAACCCCGCCCGATACGGCAACCAGCAAGCATTTAACCCCTGGGGGAAGAGCACTGACAAGTGACTGCGTTAAAAGAGAGTGTTTCATCGGGACAAAATCCTGTCAAAGAGATTTAAAGTCTAACGAGGCATTGAACTATAAACGAAAAAATAGCTTCCCGATAGCGTGAAAACTTGTATTCAACAAGGGTAACTGTTATATTTATTTAGCAACACCAATGTGATATTATTAATGCCAATAACATAGAGACCTTCCTTCTGGAGCGCCCCAATGAAACAATCGCTCATAATGTTACTCGTAATCCTTCTTTTTACCACGACTTCGTTCGCCGGTAATGGCATTGCTATTGTCAAGCAAATAGAGGGGGACGTTACCGTTAAACATGATGGCGAGATCTCCAGAATCATCCAGGGCGATGATTTAAATGCGGGGGACACCCTCATAACAGGAAAAAACAGCCACGTTGGGATTATCTTTCATGATGGCAGTATCCTTTCCATGAAAGAGAACAGTTTTCTCCTGATTAAAGAATTTATTTTTCAGCCAATAGAGCAAACGTTTGATTTTAAACTTTTCCTCAAAAAGGGGACGATACTGTTTGAATCTGGAAAGATAGGGACGTTATCTCCTGATAATTTCAGCCTGGAGGTCCCCGAAGGGACCATCGGTATCCGTGGCACAAAATTTCTTGTTGAGGTCAACTAAGATGATGCGTTTATTATTTCTAGTGAGCACCGCTCTGCTTCTCATCAGCCTCTCTGGCTGTGCCCCTTCAACCCGCGTCATCTTGCTGGATTCGGGAAAAACCCAGAATGCCGTGGTGGTTAAAACAGCGGCTGGTGAGCAGGTTCTGGACCGACAAAACACCTATACGGTTATCTCTTCGGCAACACAAAAACCGGCTCAGACAAAGGTGATCAAACCGCAGGAGCTGGAACAGCAGTATGGCGAGTTTATCCGCACTGCTCCAAAGCCACCACGTAAATTTACCCTCTATTTTGAGCCTGGAAGCACCACCGTTACAAATGCATCAAAAAAGCAGTTTCCTGAAATTGCAAAGGCTATTCAGGAGCGGAGTCCCTGTGATGTCAACATTATTGGTCATGCTGACAGAACCGGGTCAAAGGAATACAACATCAAGCTATCTCTGCAACGAGCCAGAGAGGTCCGTTCCTGGTTGCAACAACTCAACGTTGATCTTAACAATGTCTCCGTGGAATCGTACGGCGAAGAGGACCCCCTCTTCCCGACAGCTGATGGTGTTGCAGAGCCCAGAAATCGCCGGGTGGAAATGCTGATCCGTTAAATGAGATTTTTTCTCAAGTTGGCGCTGGTTCTTCTGGTTGCGGTCATACTGCACCAGGCAATCTATCTGAGCGGCGTTGTCTCACTTGTTGATTTCAAAATCTTTGATGTCATGTCAAATCTTCAGTCCAACAGTTTAACATCCCAGTCTGAATCGATAGTCGTTGTTGAAATTGATGAGAAGAGTCTCCAGGATTTTGGCCAGTGGCCTTGGCCGCGGATCATATTGGCAAAAATTTTACAGGAGATATTGGTTCAAAAACCGGCGGCGGTCGGAATTGATATTTTCTTTCCCGAGCCGGATCGAACCTCTCCGATTCAGCTGAAAAATTTTTATAAAACGGTCTTGGACATAGATGTCCAGATGGGTGGTTTTCCCAGCAAACTCGAAGATCACGATCGGGTTCTTGCTTCTGTATTAGCCAGTGGACCAACAGTTCTCCCACTTTTTTCATTGCAGCAGAGTGGAAATACTCCTGCTTGCCTTCTACCGACCGCAAGCCTGCTCTCTATTCCAGAAGGATTAAACATTCCAGACAGTCCCCATCTGCTGTGCAATACCCCCCGATTACAGCAAGCATCACCAGGATTCGGTTTTATTAATTCATCGACCGACAGTGATGGTACTTTCAGAAGACAAGGGGTGTTGCTTCGGCATAAGAATCAAGGATTGCCCTCCCTGGCTCTGGCTATGCTGGCTCAAGTTGATCCGGACATTAAAGTTATTCCCCCGGAAAAGATTTTATCACCGATCAAAATTTCATTTGCCAATAGAACCATTTCAGTCAATCAGCGCGGTGAAATTCTCAATTTTTTATACACCAAGGAATCTTTTAAACGCATTTCGGCGTCCACGATGGTGAGGAGAAAGATCCCCACAGATTTTTTTACCGGGAAGATGGTTCTGCTCGGTGCTTCAGCAGCTGGTCTCTACGATCAATATAGAACGTCCCATGGGGACATTCTGCCTGGTGTCTTTATTCATGCCTCTCTGCTGGAAAACATGATCCAGGGAACGGGCGTCTATCAATCTGAAATGACAAAGAAGATCGCCCTTGCACTCTCGTATCTGCTCTCAACAGTGGTCATCCTTCTCGTCATCAGGAGAAACTACCTCTCATCCTGGGGAGTCTATCTCGGTTTTTCTTCTATTTCACTGTTGCTTGCCTGGATCTTTATAAAGCGAGGAATTTATGTCTCACTGGGATATTTTCTAACCCCGTTTTCCTTTCTATTCTTCTTTATTTCACTCATATTTGCAGTTCTTCATTACATTGAACGGAAGCGCTTTCTTGAAGATCTTGACCATGCCCATTCGGCAACCATTGATAGTATGACAATGGTTGCCGAGAGCAGAGACGTTGAAACCGGAGCCCACATTGTCCGCACCAAAGAATATGTCGTAATACTTGCCCAGACGCTTTTTACTCATGGTTATTACAAGAGTGAGTTGACCCCCCATCTGATTGATCTTCTCCATCGTGCTGCGCCACTCCATGATATCGGCAAAGTCGGAATTCCGGATTCAATCCTTTGTAAACCTGGAGAACTGACGAAGAATGAGTTTAAGATCATGAAAACCCATGTCAATATCGGTCACACAATTATTGAAAATGCCATTAACAGCTATGACAAGACCAATGAATTTTTAACCGTTGCCTCAAATATTGCCTATTCACATCATGAGCGCTGGGATGGCAGCGGATACCCGCTCGGGCTTAAGGGTGAAGAGATCCCACTGGAAGGTCGACTGATGGCTCTGGCTGACGTATATGATGCGCTCATCAGCCCCCGATGTTACAAAAGTGCCATTTCCTATACAGAAGCTGAACAAATGATTATTGAGAAAAGTGGCTATCATTTTGATCCGATAGTGGTTCAAGCTTTCAAAGAGAAACGTGAAGAATTCCACAAAGTTGCACTTAAAAACCAGGAAAGTGATGATCTCAACATTCCAATCCTGAGTCCCTCCGAAATTACCTGACCGACACAGAATAGCTCTATTTTTCTAAAAAACCAGATTTCATGTTGATCGAATTGAATATGGAAACAAAAAAA
>JAOZQF010000024.1 GCA_029932345.1 Desulfuromusa sp.
GTTCCGGGACAGGAGCAGAGCTATCAATCGCATCGTTTCCACAAGACATGGTCCAGTGGGCATCAAAACCATACAGGTTAAAATCATCTAAAAGCCCTGCGGTCGAAAGATCAAAACTAACCTGTCGATAGTATGAACCCGCGAAATCAGCAGGAACCGGATTCGGCCCATAAATATTCGTACCAGACTGTAGAAATGTGCCGGTCTCCATGGCAAAGGGGTTAGAACTAGTGTAACCAGAATAAACTCCATTATTCCAATCTCCGACCGAATAAAGACCGGAATCATGCTTACCTACGGAATCAGGTGGGGAAAGTGGGCCTACAACATTCCCATTGTAATCCTCGGTGTATAAACCAAAATCAAAAGCGTATTCATAGGTACCAGCATCTCCATTAAAAGATAAGGCCAAGTCACCAGCATAGTAGTTTTTATTATTATGAACTTGTGTTCCAGTCACGACATTAAACCCAGTCTGTAATCCGACTGAAAGCACTGTCCCATCCAGCTTATAAAAAAGATATTCCGCATCAAATGGTTGTCCACCAGTACCTGGGCCAAAGCTATCTTCATCATCCTCAGCCACAATCACTGTCCAGCCATCAAACACTGACAAAGGGCTTGCAAAAGCATTACATGCCGCCAAGCTTAAACCAACAACCAGTACCAAAATTATTTTTTTCATTTTTTCCTCCGGGTTATTTAATCTGTTCATTTAAAGAGCAAATTAAATGCCAAAGAACAAAAAAATTGGCAAATAACCTAAAAATGAGAAGGGCGTTTAATAAAACTTCTATATATACAATTAGTTACATACATTCGATGAACAAAAAAACCATCTTCTTAATGTTTAACCTACTGTAAATACTAGAAGTTTTCGATTACAATCCAATCTTGTCGGAAAACTTTACACAAAAAAGCCGGACAAAATAATCGCCCGGCTTCTTATGTAAAGTTTTCCGACAGTTCCATTAGTTCCTTTGTTCAAACTCCTCCATAAAACCCGCCAGCTTCTCCACCCCCACCAATGGCATGGGATTATAGATTGACGCACGGATACCACCGACATTACGGTGCCCTTTGAGAGCATATAAACCAGCCGCATCGGCCTCTTGCAGAAATTTGCCATCCAGTTCTTCGCTGGCGGTTTTAAAAGAGACGTTCATGATTGAGCGGTGTTCGGGAAGGGCAATGCCGTGATAAAACTCACCACCATCAATCACTTGATACAACCGCGCCGCTTTCTTCTCATTCAATGTCTCGATAGCTGCGACCCCGCCCTGCTCTTTCAACCACTCGAGCACCAGCTTAATCACATAAATGGCAAAGGTATTGGTGGTATTGGTCAGCGAATTATCTTTATCACACTGGGTATAGTTCAACAACGTTGGAGTCTGCTTGCCTGCGTGACCTAGCAGATCTTCGCGAACCATCACCATCGCCATCCCCGAAGGGCCAAGATTTTTCTGCAATCCCGCATAAACAACCCCAAATTGATTGTAATCAATCTGCCGTGACAACAACTCTGAAGTCATATCAGCAATCAGTGGAACATTGCCCGTCTCGGGAAATTTCTGCCAACGGGTTCCATAGAGGGTATTATTGCTGGTGATGTGAAGATATGCACTGTTTTGATCAATCTGATCGATGGTCAATTCAGGAATCCGGTCGTAATTGGTCGCAGCACTACTGGCAATGGTCTCAACCTGACAAAATATTTGAGCCTCTTTTGCTGCCAGGCTGGCAAAGTTACCAGTTTCGACGTAGAGACATTTTTTTGCGCGAACCCGCCCGGCAAAATTAAGCGGCAGTGCCGAAAATTGCATCCGTGCCCCGCCATGAATAAATAGAATCCGATAATTATCGGGCAGGCCGGTCAACTCTCGAAACAGCGCCTTTGCTTGATCAAGAACCGCAACAAACTCTTTGGTACGGTGACTGATTTCGATGATCGAAATCCCCATCCCCTGAAAATCGAGCCACTCCTGCTGGATTTTTTTCATCACCGGTTCCGGCAGCATCGCCGGCCCGGCACCAAAATTATAAACCTTGTCAGCCATTGTTATCCTTCCTGAGAATCTACTCCCTCTCCCTGGGGGAGAGGGTTGGGTGAGGGGAAAACTTGCGGGAAAGCCCCCTCATCCGGTCTTCGACCACCTTCTACCCAAGGGAGAAGGTATATCCGGCAACTATAAGTTTTGAATCAGAATCCACCGGATTGAAACTATAGTGCTGAAACGTTTAATTTACTTCACCACCCAAAGTCCACTCTTCCCCGAAGATCCCCCGGCAGGTGGCTCGGGATCGTTATCAGATTGAGGTGGTGATACATCTTCTTGATTCTCACTGAATTGCGGTAAAGCTCCACGCTCCAGCAACTGCTCTATCGATCCGGCGATCGTCAGGCACTGTTTCATACAGACTCGATATGCAGGACACATGGTACAATCAGCTTCCCCAGCCGCAGCTTTCAAACTATGTACCAACAACTCGACACTTTCGAGCTGGCTCAAGGGAACAAAATACATAATAGCCTCTTTTGCAAGCCGATTAAGCCATTTCCCGATCAGCAACTTTAACAAACTCGCGCAGCTTATCCATCATCACCTGAAAATCATCGGGGCGCAGGGATTGTGGTCCATCACTGGCAGCTTTTTCGGGACAGGGATGAACCTCCACAATGATTCCATCCGCTCCGGCTGCCGCAGCGGCATAAGACATCGGTGCAATCAGTGAAGCATGTCCGGTGGCGTGGGATGGATCGATGATGACCGGCAGGTGGGTCTGCTGTTTCAATACCGGCACAGCAGAGATATCGAGAGTGTTACGGGTTGCTGTTTCAAAGGTTCGAATCCCCCGCTCGCAGAGGATCACCCGTCGGTTTCCCTCCGAGAGGACATACTCGGCACTCATCAAAAATTCCTGAATTGTTGTCGACATCCCCCGCTTGAGAAGAATCGGTTTATCAAGTTGTCCCAACATTTTCAGCAGAGCAAAGTTCTGGGTATTGCGTGCCCCAACCTGCATCACATCAGCATAGCGTGCCACCAGTTCAACATCCCGAGGATTAACCACCTCAGTAACAATAGGCAATCCGGTCAGCTCCCGCGCTTCGGCCAGCAACTTTAAACCATCCTCCTCCATCCCCTGAAAAGAATAGGGGCTGGTTCGTGGCTTGTAGGCACCACCACGCAACATCCGGGCCCCGGACTTTTTCACCGCAACGGCAGTTTCACAGATCTGCTCACGGTTCTCCACTGCACAGGGGCCGGCCATCACAATAAATTCTTTCCCCCCTAAGGTGAGACCAGGAACAACCTCAACTTCACTGGGTTGTGGATGGACTTCAAGGCTGGCCAGCTTATACGGCTTGAGAATCGGAACAACATTTTCAACCCCGGACATCAACTGCAGAGACTGAAGTTTCTCCTTCCCCAACTCTTCGCCAACAGCACCCACAACATTGCGAGTTTCGCCATAAATGACATGAGGCTGATATCCCAACTCGACAATTTTCTTTTCCACTGCAGCAAGGTCTGATTTTTCAGCCCCCTTTTTCATAACAATAATCATTTTGCTCTCCTTCTTCGCCAGCGCGATAGAAACAGCAAAAAGGCCCCCGATCTCCCGGTGGCCTTAAGTTTTCAAATCAACAAAAAAACCATGGGAGAACTCGTCAGCCGTTCCGCCATGGTTTGTGTTATTTAGAAGCTCTAAACCCTTCTCACACACCTTTCCCCAAGGCAGTCGGCATAAAAAAACCGAAAGACCAAAAGAAAAAACTAAAGTAAGAAGCGTTAAAAGTCATTTTATATTCCCCTGTTCTGAGCAGGCAGACTACACAAGGGAGAAAAAACACGCAAGAAAAAAACACCCCCAATCCAGCGACTATTTTCTCTTGACTCTCTCTGCCCCTTTGGTTATAAACGGACTTCGTTTGCCCAGATAGCTCAGTCGGTAGAGCAGAGGACTGAAAATCCTCGTGTCGGCAGTTCGATTCTGTCTCTGGGCACCAGAAAATTCAAGAGGTTACGTCATTTGGCGTAACCTCTTTTTGTTGTTAGGTAACGCGGGTCTACGTCAAAAAAGGGGGATGACTCATTTTCCCAAATTGGCCGCAATGAAGATCTATCAAGGTCTATAGTTAAAACCAAAAACAAGCTTTTGATTCTGATTCACATAGATTTTGATAGATTCTGATCGCGGCCTGCACTTTCCCGCCTGCAATAGCCATTTGGAAAGATATCAACAGCAAGTGATTATCAGCCCTTCAAGGTAATCCCGGTTTTTCTCACCCCCAACCGGCGGATCGTTTCTACATCCAGACCGAGGAGGTTAGCAGCAACCTGTAACGGACTCCCTTTCACCAGCTCAATCTCCAACTCCTGATCAAGATGGAGGAGTTTTAAGACATCGGATCGAATATCAACCTGTTTGACAACCTCTTTTTTTATCCGCGCTACCAGGATCTGCTCTGCGGCCAAAAAAGTACTGATCCGTTCCGCCAGATCTTCGGGGTGCGGGTCAGGCAGAGTGATACGATAGCAGCTGGAAGCAACCGCTGCCGAAGGCGATGGAGCCTTCCAGGGGATAACTTCTCCCTCAATTATTTTGAACCCGGCAGGAAGTTGAGTATTGAGATCCGCTATAACCTTGTCTATTGGGACAGCAAACAGAAGTTCCAGATCGACCAGTTCGGCGTCGCTGGAAACCCCCATCGGCAGAGCTTCCAGATAAGAGATCTTCGGCATCGGATGAAACCCCTGGGAGAAACGGATCGGCAATTTCGCCCGACGCACCGCCCGTTGAAACATCTTCAGATATTCGAGATGACCAACCATTCTGGCCCGTCCATGCTTACTCAATTTCAGTCGTACCCGGGTCAGATGTTCCGTCGCTTCAATCTTAACTTCTGTCTCACCATGATCTGCCGGAGCAGATGGTTTCATCTTAACTGGACTATTCTGCCGCATCCGCAACTCTTTAAAGTCACAAAGGTCACAACCATGACAGCTGCCATCCCGGCAATCAATAGTTGCAGCACCAGCAAGAGCCTTATCCCGCTCACTCAAAAAGAAACTTTTTGGCACTCCACAGTCGATATGTTCCCAGGGGAGAATCTCACCCTCATCCCGCTGCCGTAGATACCAGGTGGGATCAACATCACAATCGGCAAAAGCTTGTTGCCACAGACTAAAATCGAAACATTCCCGCCACCCATCAAAGCGACAACCCAATTCAACGGCCCGTTCCAGAACCGCAGACAATCGACGATCACCGCGGGAAAAAACCCCTTCCAGAAATGAAGATTCGGCGCCATGGTATTTGAAACGGAGTTTTTTTGCCCTCAAGCCGTCACGCAACAGGTGTTGTTTTCGCAGGGTTTCGTCAATCCCGATCTGTTCTTCCCACTGGAACGGGGTGTGTGGTTTCGGCACAAAAGTGGACACGGCAACATTGACATCATTTCCCCCCGTCCCCTTGCCGCTCCTTTTCACCTCTGCGGCCAGCTCTATCAACTGCTGTAAATCGTCGTCAGTTTCGGTCGGCAACCCCATCATGAAATAGAGCTTGATCAACCGCCAGCCCAACTGAAAAGCATTTCTGGTCGTCTGCAGAAGATCCTCTATACTGATCCCTTTATTGATCAGTTCCCGCAGTCGCTCACTGCCCGCCTCTGGAGCCAGAGTAAAACCGGTCTTGCGGACTTTTTTTACCTCTTCCATCAACTCGGCAGTCAGCGAACCAACCCGTAAACTGGGCAAGGAAACCGCAATCTTCTCATCGGCATATTCTGCCATCAATTGCTGAAGCAGCGGTTCTATACAGGTGTAATCACCGGTTGACAGCGAGAGGAGGGAGACTTCTTCATACCCTGAGTTCTCTAATGTTTCAGCGATCAGCTGGCGGATCTTTTCAGGGCTCCGCTCCCGTACCGGACGATAGATGTAACCGGCCTGGCAAAAGCGGCAACCACGGGTACAACCACGGGTGATCTCCATAGCGACACGATTATGGATCGTCTGCATAAACGGAATGATCGGCTGAGTTGGAAAAGGGGCGGTTTCAAGATCATTGAGGAAGCACCGTAGAACCTTCTCATAGCCCTCTTGAAGTGCGGAAATTTCCTCAATACGACCGTTTTTCTGATAGCTGACATTGAAGAACTGGGGGATATAAAACCCTGAACGCCCGGCCAATTGTTGCAGCAGTTGTTCACGGTTCCAATTTTCCTGTTGCGCCTGGCGAACCAGCTTCACCAATTCAACCACCGCCTCTTCGCCATCGCCAATCAGAGCAACATCAAAGAAATCAGCCAGCGGTTCGGGGTTAAAAGCACAGGGACCGCCAACGACAATCAGTGGAGAATCTTCGTTGCGCTGTTCCCGCCGCAGTGGAATTCCACCCAATTTGAGCATTGCCAATAAATTTGTGTAACTGAGCTCATACTGCAGAGTGAACCCGACAATATCAAAATCACTTAAAGGGAGGGTTGATTCCAACGAACAGAGGGGTTCCTGATGCTCGCACAACCACTGTTCCATGTCGGCCCAGGGGGCATAAACCCGCTCAGCAGCGACCCAATCGAGACGATTGAGAATATTATAGAGGATTGGAAAACCGACATGGCTCATTCCCACTTCATAGACATCGGGAAAAGCCAGTGCCATCCGCACCTCGATACCAGCATCATCCTTACAGATACTACCAAGTTCCCCACCCAGATAACGGGAGGGACGACTGACTTGTATCAGCGCTTCTGTTTGATCTCTTTTCAACAAAAATTCACCTGTACTATTTCTTTGATAAAGTGCCTAACCACTGAGGCACAGAGTCACTGAATAAAATCAAAATCATAGACTTTGCCACCAAGATCACCCCGGAGAAACAAAACTTTTTTAGGTTTTAAACCTTAAAAATGCTTTTGACTTTGGTTCTCTTGGCATCTCGCTTAAAGGCGCCTACTTCTGGTGGTGGCTATCTCTGGTTTTAAAGTTTTTCTCTCCAGCTCTGCGTCTCTCCGTTAAAGCCTTCAATTTTCTCTGTGTCTCAGCGTCTCTGTGGTAAAACGATCTCAGCTCTTCTCACCCCAGAGCCCAACTCCATAGAACTGCTCCTGCAACCGCTCTTCCGGATATTGCTCCCAAAAGGTCTCCTTGGAAAAATCAAACCGATAATCACCCATATACTCATTCAAAACTTTATACGCCGCATTAATCCGCCGGATTTTTTCATTATCCGGAGCAGCCCCCCGGTCAGGATGATAGCGGCGCACCAGCTGCCGGTGGCGCTCGCGAACCTTTTTCAGTGTCACCTGCTGTGGCAAGTCAAATTCAGCCAGTGCGGCAGTCAAATCTTCATAAGTCATAAAACCTCCCGAACAACGAGACGCTCTCAATAGGAACAATAACTTGTTAACATACCTCAGAAATCTTTTTGATAACAGTTTTTAAAACAATAATGATGGGACATATGGGAAAATATTTCATCGGCGGTTTGACAGCTTCCCCCGGTTCAGAATAGGATGCATTGCTATTCTAAAGATATCTATGGAGACAATTTGTGGCACGGCAAAAAACTATCTACAGCTGCCAACATTGCGGCTTTCAAAGTCCGAAATGGCTGGGGCGCTGTCCCGACTGTCAGCAATGGAACACCCTGGTTGAAGAACAGCCCATAGCGGTCTCTAACCATAGTCGCGCCCTGCCTGAACCGGGGAAAGCACTCAAACTGGAAGAGATCAACATTCGGGAAGAGGATCGTTTAAGCTGTGGCATGGCAGAGCTGGATCGAACCCTGGGTGGAGGGGTTGTCCCCGGTTCGCTGATTCTGGTCGGGGGAGATCCCGGCATCGGCAAATCGACCCTGTTATTACAAGCGTTTGCCAAGCTGGCAGACAATGGGACAGCTCTCTATGTCACCGCCGAAGAATCGACCCGCCAGGTCAAATTACGTGCCGATCGGCTGGGGATCAAAAGCGATAATCTCTACTTGCTGGCAGAGACATCTCTGGAGCAGATAAAGCAACGAATCAAGGAACTGCAACCAGCCTTTCTGGTCATCGATTCGATCCAGACAATCTTCACCAGTAATATTGATTCTGCCCCCGGCAGTGTCAGTCAGGTACGCGAGTGTACCGGACAGTTGATGATCCAGGCCAAGGGCGATGGGTTACCAACTTTCCTGGTTGGTCATGTCACTAAAGATGGTGCCATTGCCGGACCGAGAGTTCTAGAGCACATGGTTGATACCGTCCTCTATTTTGAGGGGGATCCCGGCCACCCCTATCGGATTTTACGGGCGGTTAAAAATCGCTTTGGCTCAACCAATGAAATCGGCGTGTTTGAGATGCAGCAGCAGGGTTTGTGTGAAGTCAGCAATCCCTCAGAATTGTTTCTCGCTGAACGCCCTGAAAAAAGTGCCGGCAGTGCCGTGGTTGCCTCCATCGAGGGGAGTCGTCCGCTGCTGGTGGAACTTCAGGCCCTGGTATCAAGCAGCTCCTTTGGTACGCCACAGCGAACCGCCATCGGTATCGACCACAAACGGATTGCCCTGTTGATTGCCATTCTTGAGAAAAAAATTGAACTCTCCCTGGCCGGTCAGGATATTTTCCTCAATGTCGCTGGCGGTGTTCGCCTTGACGAACCGGCCATTGACCTGGCAGCGGTTGCGGCTCTGGCCTCAAGTCATCTCAACCGGGTCATTAATCCGCAGCTGGTTCTGTTTGGCGAAATTGGTCTCACCGGGGAGGTCAGAGCGGTCTCACAACCGGAACTTCGGATCAAAGAAGCGGCTCGATTGGGATTCACACAATGTGTCCTGCCGCAGGGAAATCTAAAAAACCTCGATGTTCCAAAAACAATTAAACTGCTCGGTGTCAAACATGCCAGCGAGGCACTTGATCTTATTTTTGTTTAACCGGAGAAGAGTCAATCTCCCAGAAGAGAGAAGAACCTAATGGCTGATGAATTGACCCATTTCGACAAAGAAGGTAAAGCGATCATGGTGGATGTCAGTGAAAAATCACTGACAATTCGAGAAGCCGTTGCCGGCGGTGAAGTTCGGATGAAACCTGAAGTTCTGCAACAGATCCTGAGTCAGCGGATAAAAAAGGGGGATGTCTTCGCGGTGGCACGATTGGCAGGAATCATGGCAGCAAAGCAAACCTCTGCGCTGATCCCCCTCTGTCACCCTCTCCCGTTGAGCGCCATAGAGATTGATTTTGACAGCGATCCACAACATGGGCTCGTCACGATTTCTGCGACAACTAAAGTGACCGGGCAAACCGGGGTGGAAATGGAAGCACTCACCGCAGTCTCGGTTGCGGCATTAACCATCTATGACATGTGCAAAGCGATTGACCGGGAGATGGTTATTGGAGAAATCTGCCTGTTAAAAAAAACTGGCGGAAAAAGTGGAACCTTTAGCCGAAACCTGATAAATTCCGTAACTACTTAATTTTTTGGATAGTGCCTATATGGAAACATCAACTTATACAATCCGGAAAAGTTTTCTCTTGCCACTGGGGCTGATTGTTCTACTCAGTTTCACTCTACTGGGAAGTGCAATATATTTACAGTTGCCGACAGCAAAAATACTTATTCTGGTGGCATTCTTATTACCGGCCGCAATTATTTTCATTGAAAGCAGCTTGCGTAAAGTCCACGTCACCGATGAGAGTGTTGAGATAAATAAATTGTTCCGCAGCAAACGTTTAAGCTATGCTGAATTGACAGATATCGATACAATTCAAGTCCGTAAGCGGATTTTTGTCAGTGTGAGCAGTGAGAATGATTTCATCATCCTCTCTAACGGCTATCAACATTTTGGTGAGTTACTGAAACAATTGGTAGAAAGTGCCCCCGAAAGGGTAGTCAGTGATAAAACCAGACAATTGGCAGAGAACCCACCAAATAAGTGCAGTGATATTTTTTCGGCCTGGCTGGCGGTTGCGGTTCTAACTTTAATAATTTTTGTTCAACTCAGAGGCGTATTTTAATTTCGACAATCGGCAAAAATAGTGCGCCTGGAAGGATAATATTGTGGATAATAAGACTTTGGAAGAGTTTAAAGAGTTACTGACCCAGCAGCTTGATTCTCTACTGCAGGATGTCGGTAAAACAGTTTCTGAGATGACCGAGGAGAACCCTAACTTTCCCGATCCAACCGATCGGGCATCACTTGAATCGGATCGAAACTTTGAATTGCGGATTCGTGATCGTGAACGGATGTTGATCAATAAAATCCGTCAGGCATTAGAACGAATCAAAGACGGAACCTTCGGTCTTTGTGAAAGCTGTGATGATGTCATCGGGACAGAGCGGCTACGGGCTCGTCCGGTAACAACCCTCTGTATTGATTGTAAAACTGAGCAGGAGCGGCAAGAAAAAAATGGTTAATCTTCACCATAGAGCGGGCCGGCAACTTATCTCTTTTTTGGCCACGGAGCCCGCCGTTCCTGACCGTCATAGACTTCTCGGCTCCGGTAATCACGCAGGCGGGCATTTCTACGAATAATATCAACCCACCCGGAGTCTCGCTTAAAACGCAAGATTTTTTCAGTCGCAATCAAGACATCAAGCACATCATTGTTCACTGTCCCTTCTGTCCCATCCAGATAGACAACCTCAATTAAAGGCCCTTCCATGACACCTCCTCTCCCCCTTGCATCAATATCCAGCTCTTTTACTGACGATTGAGTATACCCAAATCAGATTGATTATTCACTGAAAATTATCCCGGCAGCCATACGCTGCCCCAAGTTCAACGTAACTCTCATTGTTTTTTGGCAACGACCAGTGTATGCTGACCAACCCTGAATGATATTGAAATAAATTTATAATATAAGGAGAATCTCTATGTTTGGATTGGGAACACAGGAGCTATTGATCATTCTGGTTCTGGTTATGATCATCTTCGGTGCCGGGAAATTACCCCAGGTTGGCGGAGCTCTGGGAAAAGGGCTGCGTAATTTCAAAAAAGGGGTCAATGAAGCCGGAGACGATATTGAAGAGGGTCAAGTTGAAGAGATTCCCAAGAAAAATGAAGATGAAAAGAAGGATGCCTGATTGCAGTGAGCAAATTTAAATAAACTTGGGGGTACCCCGTTGTCACCCCCAAGTTTCTGTTCCATCCGCAGCAAAGAACAATCCGCCCCCAGTGGCAACTTTACCAGTTTTATTTATGTAACTGCAGAAAAACTATCTATTTCTAAATGAGAATTTCACCCTTTTCGCCTGATCCAGACCCAGAATCAAAGGTATTTTGATGACAAAAGCACTCGGACTGATTTCCGGAGGACTTGATAGCAGTTTAGCGGCTATGGCACTGATGCGGCAGGGTATAGAGGTGACCGGAATATCTTTTGTCACCCCTTTTTTTAATGCCGACAAAGCGAAACAAGCGGCCAAAGCTATCGGCCATCCCCTGATCATAGAAAATATTAGTGACATCCATCTGCAGATGGTGAAAACCCCGAAATATGGTTATGGCCGAAACATGAACCCCTGTATCGACTGCCATGCCCTGATGTTTCAACTGGCAGGAGAACGGATGCTCCGGGATGGTTTTGATTTTCTCTTTTCCGGCGAGGTTCTCGGCCAGCGCCCGATGAGTCAAAACGCCAATGCTTTAAAGTCGGTCGCCAACCTCTCCGGGTTCTCCGATAGAGTTCTGCGCCCGCTAAGTGCAAAACTGTTACCGATCACCCCGATAGAAGAATCGGGATTGGTTGTGCGTGAACAATTGCTCGATCTTCAGGGGCGGTCACGCAAACCTCAACAGGCACTCGCCAAAGAGTGGGGGCTTCATGATTATCCCGGTTCGGGAGGGGGTTGCCTGCTAACTGAGGAGGGATTTTCCAACCAGTTACGTGACCTGTTCGACCACCATCCCGAAGCTGCCGTCACCGATGTTGAGCTACTTAAAATCGGCAGACAGTTCCGCCTCTCGGCAACCGCCAAGTTGGTTCTGGGACGCCACCGGACTGACAACGATGCCCTGCTGCAACAGACCAACCCGGGGCAGATAAAACTTCGTTGTCAAAATTTCAGCGGCCCACTGGGGGTATTCTGTGGGGATGGTGATGACAAAGAACTTGATACCGCCGCTGCCATCGTCGCCTCTTACGGAAAAGGGAAAAATGAAGCCGAAGTGGATGTTCTCTGTATCGCAGATAGCGGAGAATTTGTCCGACGGGTCAAACCACTGCCCCGGGAGATATCGCGAAAGTTGCTGTTACGGTAAGTTAAATCATTCACCACAGAGACACTGAGTCACAGAGAAAGTCAAAATCAAGCCTGAAAGTTTAAAACAAAAAGATTTATTTTTTGGTTTCCTCAGTGCCTCTGTGTCTCTGTGGTAAGAATTTTAAATCACAAAAAAAGCCCCCGCCGGATAATTCCAACGGGGGCTTTTTTATTGATCGGGTGAGACAGAATTTACATCATTCCGCCCATGCCACCCATTCCGCCCATGCCACCAGGCATAGGAGGCATGCCGGCAGCACCAGCATCATCAGCCGGAGCATCAGCAATCATTGCTTCAGTGGTCAACATCAGACCGGCAACCGAAGCAGCATTTTGTAATGCACTACGGGTCACTTTAGTCGGATCGAGAATACCGGCAGCAATCAGGTCGCAGTACTCATCAGTTGCAGCGTTGAAACCGAAAGCACCTTCACCGTTGATAACCTTATCGGCAACGATAGCACCTTCGCTACCGGCATTAACAGCAATCTGGCGCAGTGGCGCTTCCAGAGCACGAATAACCAGTTGCACGCCGAATTTTTGCTCGCCATCAAGTTTAAGTTTTGCCAAAGCAGGCAAACAACGAACCAGAGCGACACCACCACCAGGGACGATACCTTCTTCAACCGCAGCGCGGGTTGCATGGAGAGCATCTTCAACGCGGGCTTTTTTCTCTTTCATTTCGGTCTCGGTTGCAGCACCAACCTGAACAACCGCAACACCACCAACCAGCTTGGCCAGACGCTCCTGCAGTTTTTCACGATCATAATCACTGCTGGTTTCGTCGATCTGAGCACGGATCGCTTTAACCCGACCTTCGATAGCAGTTTCTTCACCGGCACCATCAATAATAGTGGTGTTCTCTTTGTCCACGATAACCCGCTTGGCAGTACCGAGCATGTCGAGAGTTGCGTTCTCCAGTTTGAAACCAACTTCCTCAGAGATCAACTGACCACCGGTCAGGGTTGCGATATCTTCGAGCATTGCCTTACGGCGATCGCCAAAGCCAGGAGCTTTAACAGCACAAACATTGATGGTACCACGCAGCTTGTTGACAACCAGAGTCGCCAGAGCTTCGCCATCGATATCTTCAGCAATAATCATCAGCGGACGACCTTGCTTGGCAACCGGCTCAAGAACCGGGAGCAGATCCTTCATGGTGCTGATCTTCTTGTCGTAGATCAGGATCAAAGGCTCATCCATAGCTGCTTCCATACGCTCGGCGTCGGAAACAAAGTATGGGGAGAGGTAACCGCGATCAAACTGCATCCCTTCAACGGTCTCCAGGGAAGTATCCATCGACTTGGCTTCTTCAACGGTGATAACACCCTCTTTACCAACTTTTTCCATCGCTTCAGCAATGATAGTACCAATCGTCTGATCGCTGTTTGCGGAAATAGTACCAACCTGAGCAATCTCTTTGTGATCCTGCACCGGGCTGGAGAGTTGTTGCAGCGACTCAACAGCGACAGCAACTGCCTTGTCGATGCCACGCTTGATTTCCATCGGGTTATGACCGGAAGTGACCAGCTTGACACCTTCTTTATAGATGGCTTGAGCCAGCACAGTTGCGGTGGTGGTTCCGTCACCGGCAACGTCAGACGTTTTGGAAGCAACTTCTTTAACCAGCTGAGCGCCCATGTTTTCGAACTTGTCTTCCAGTTCGATCTCTTTAGCAACGGTCACACCATCCTTGGTGATCAGCGGAGCACCAAAAGATTTGTCGATAACAACATTACGACCTTTAGGGCCCAGGGTGATTTTAACTGCATCTGCCAGAGTGTTGATGCCAGTAAGAATCTTGGCACGAGCGTCTTGTGAAAATAGAATTTCTTTTGCCATAATACGTATATCCTCCGTAATTTATTTTTTGGTTATTTGATGAACTTGAAAAAGTCATGAGCTGGCTAAGCAAAAATTTCGTCCTGCAAGGCTTAGTGGTTTTTCAGGGACGAAGGCATGCAATCAGCATGTCAAGATCCTGAAAAACCGCTGTAACGCCGCAGGGCGGACTTTTTGCGACGCCAACGCTATGCTACAACGCCGAGGATGTCATCCTCACGCATAATCAAATACTCCACGCCATCAATTTTGATTTCGCTACCGGCATACTTACCAAACAGGACCAGGTCGCCCTCTTTAACATCCAACGGCAGAACCTTCCCTTCAGGGGTCACTTTACCTTTACCAACGGCAATAACTTTGCCTTCCTGAGGTTTTTCTTTAGAAACGGTATCGGGGATAATGATACCACCTGCAGTTTTGCTCTCTTCTTCCACACGCTCGACAATAATACGATCTTGCAATGGTCTGATGTTCATTTTTCAGATCTCCTTTCACGTTCAATATTGTGGCTTAATAGCCGTTATGATTATCAGTTTATCCAAGTCGAGAGGGCAACAAGCCGTCAAGATTGGAGCTAAGACAGTTGTTAGCACTCAACCTGATCGAGTGCTAACAACGAAAGACAATAATAGTCACAGTTTAAATATTGTCAAGCGATTTTTTTATTGCACCATACAACTTCAGGGAGACTAAACAGAAACGAGCAAAATGAAACTGCAGTGAAATTCAAAAGCAGCATAGTAACCGTGATTAATTGTTCGTTTAAATATGCCCTGAGGGGATCGTTAAAAATGGTGTTTTTTTATTAGTAATAAAAATTGCGGTTGACATTTTTTGATACGTCCGCTATACGAAATTGGATAAAGTCCTTGAAATTCATCATTTCCCACAGCCCGCAGAGATTATATGGAATTTAATATTGGTCAAAAAATAAAAACGTTGCGTAAAGAGCGAAAACTGACTTTGCAGGATGTCGCCAATGAAACTGGCTTCTCCCCGGCTCTTATCTCACAGATCGAAAACAACAATGTTTCACCTCCGATTGCGACCCTGTCTAAAATTGCCCGTTTCTTCGACGTGAAGATGAGTTATTTCTTTGAAGAGGAAGAGGGGTCATCACGCTACGAAATTGTTCGCCACAATGAGCGCCGTATCGTCAGTCGGGTCATTTCCAAAGATGGCAGCAAGCATGGATACACCTATGAAGCCCTCTCTTTTCGGAAAAAAAATAAAAAGATGGAGCCATTCCTCCTCACTGTCACTGAACGAGCCCAGGAAGAGACCCTCTACAATCACGAGGGAGAAGAATTCCTGCTGATATTGAGTGGTAAAGCTGAAATCATCCTTGACGATGAACGCTTTATCCTGGAAGAAGGGGATGCGGTCTATTTTGATTCCACCGTTAAACATCGCCTCCTCTCCAAAGAAGGAGAAACGGTTCAGGTGCTGGCGGTGGTGACTCGCTAGAAACAGAAATGCTTTATAGCCACCAAGGCTCCAAGGACACCAAGAAGAGCAAAATCTTTTTAAGGTTTTAAACCCAAGAGCTTGATTGTTTTTGATCTGGACTTACTTGATGCTCGTGGTGTTTTCAACAAAGGGAGAAATATATCTTTATTGCCGCCAAGACACCAAGAGCGCCAAGAAAGGCACCTCATTTTTAAGGTTTTAAACCCAGGAGCTTGATTGTTTTTGACCTGGACTTACTTGGTGAACTTGGAGCCTTGGTGGCTAATCTTGCTTTAAACAAAGGGAGAAACATATCAATGAGTAGCTTTAAAAAGAAAACCCTCGCCGATTGGGACATTCAGGCGAAAAAAGAGAAAAAAACCGACGATCTCTCCAACTTCAAGTGGGACACCGCCGAAGGAATCAGCGTCAAACCCCTCTACACTGCCGCCGATACCGCCAACCTTGAATATACCGACACCATCCCCGGTTATGCCCCGTTCATCCGTGGACCAATGGCAACAATGTATGCCGGTCGACCCTGGACAGTACGCCAGTATGCCGGATTTTCAACAGCGGAGGAATCAAACGCTTTCTACAAGCGCAATCTGGCAGCGGGACAACAGGGGCTCTCTGTCGCTTTTGACCTGGCAACCCATCGCGGTTACGACTCAGATCACCCCCGGGTTGTCGGTGATGTGGGTAAGGCCGGGGTTGCGATTGATTCTGTGGAGGATATGAAAATTCTTTTCGACAGTATTCCTCTGGATAAAGTTTCCGTCTCCATGACCATGAACGGTGCCGTCCTTCCCATCCTGGCGAATTACATTGTTGCTGCCGAAGAACAAGGGGTCAGCCAGGAGAAACTGGCCGGAACCATCCAGAATGACATCCTTAAAGAGTTCATGGTTCGCAACACCTATATCTATCCCCCCACTCCATCGATGCGCATTATTGGCGATATTATTGAGTTCACCAGTCAGAAGATGCCCAAGTTCAATTCTATCTCGATTTCCGGTTACCACATTCAGGAAGCGGGTGCGAACAACGCCTTGGAGCTGGCATTTACTCTGGCTGACGGTCTTGAATATGTTCGTGCGGCAATCAAAAAAGGGCTGGATGTCGATGCCTTTGCACCGCGCCTCTCGTTCTTTTTTGCCATCGGGATGAACTTTTTCATGGAGGCCTCTAAATTACGGGCCGCACGCTTTTTGTGGGCAAAAATCATGAGTGAGTTTGAGCCCAAAAATCCCAAATCATCAATGCTGCGGACCCACTGTCAAACATCCGGGTGGTCACTCACCGAACAGGATCCCTACAACAATGTGGTACGTACCACGATTGAAGCGATGGCGGCAGTTCTTGGTGGAACTCAGTCCCTCCACACCAATGCTCTGGATGAAGCGATTGCCCTGCCGACCGATCACAGTGCCCGGATTGCCCGCAATACCCAACTGGTGATTCAGGAAGAATCGG
>JAOZQF010000128.1 GCA_029932345.1 Desulfuromusa sp.
ACCGGAAATAGCCCTTGATGGCTGACCGATTCACCATGTTGATCACGGACAATTCTCAGCGGCGCCGAAGTGCGGGTTTCGACCCCGATCAGGGTCGCTTCCGGACCGACAAAACCACGCATCCTCCGATTAAAAACTGGCAGTGCCCGCCGTAGCCCCTCGGTCACAAAATCAGGGAGACAGGTGGTCAAATCGGCATGAACCACCTGCGGTTGACATGATGAATCAAGTTGCCCGCCACGTCCATGGAGAAATTCCAGCAACGGTTGCGCTGGAGCGTGCCAGCTGCCACCACCAGCTGAGTAAGCCGCCTGCTCCCAGTGTCGTTGAAAATGAACCCCGGCAAGGAGATCGGTTGATAAAAAATCGGCCGGATTAACCGAAACAACCAGAGCGCTATTCGATTTGGGTGCATCACGCCGGAAATCACTCATCCCGTTAACCGCCACCCCACCTTTCTCTGATGAAGCGTTGACCACCACCCCACCGGGGCACATGCAAAAAGAGTAGATTCCCCGCTTGGTCTCTGGATCGTTCCAGGCAAGGCGGTAATCGGCACTCGGCAGTTGCGGAGAGCTTTCCCTACCGTACTGAATCTGATTGATCAATTCAAGTGGATGTTCAACCCTCAACCCCAGCGCAAAAGGTTTCTGCTCCAGTTGAACTTTTTCGTCAGCTAATAATTGATAGGTGTCACGGGCACTATGACCCGGGGCAAGAATTAATCGATCACACTCGATCAATCTAGAATCATTGATGATTCCTCCACTTAATTGCTGATTGAACAGTTCAAACCCAGTCAGGCAACTGGAAAACTGAATGTCAACACCAAGGGAGATGAGATGACGGCGAAAAGTGACCAACACCCCCCGCAAACGATCTGAACCAATATGCGGTTTCGCCTGCCAGAGAATCTCTTCAGGGGCTCCGAATTCAACCAGACGGCGCAGAATATAAGCCATGGTCGGATGGTTGACACGGCTGGTCAATTTGCCATCAGAAAAAGTGCCGGCACCCCCCTCCCCAAACTGGATATTGCTCTCACTGTTTAACCCGCGACCAGACCAGAAACCGAGAACATCCTGCAATCTTTCAGCAATCGGTCGACCCCGTTCGATCAAACAAACCTGTGCGCCCGCTTCTGCCAAGGCCAGGGCGCTGAACAACCCCGCCGGACCCATCCCGACAACCAGAATTTTCAATTTACTTTTAAGTGGAATGAGATCGAAAACAGGCTTACTTTTCACCTTGTTGAGGTGGGTGATATGGGAATTTTTATTGAGCAGACCCGGCTCATCCAGACAACTGAATTCAACGCTATAGACCCTTAGAATATCCCCTTTGCGACGAGCATCAATCCCTTTTCGGACAATTTTCCAGGAGTTAATATCCTCCACCGGGATACTCAAAACAGCGGCAATTTTTTCAGGAATTAAATCTTCACTCTCATCCAGATGGAGAGAGATTTCATGTAATTTAAGTGCCATAAAGGTTAATGAACCGAGCTTGGGAGGAGCGGTAATTCAATGAGGAAACAAGCTCCTGTGGCAGGTGGGCTATCGACCGTTATCCGACCTCCCAGGTTATTGACGACCCGCAGGACAACCGAAAGTCCGAAGCCGGTCCCTTTCTCTTTCGTGGTAAAAAATGGGTCAAAAATTCTCGGAATATTTTCCGTCGATATCCCCTGCCCCGTATCAGAAATCATGATGATTATTTTTTCCACATCGGCCTGTAAAGCAATTGTCAGGGTCCCCCCCTCTGGCATTTCATCGAGAGCATTACCAATCAAATTGGTAAAAATTTTCTCCACCTCAAGGGCATCAAACCTGATTAAAGGGACCTTTCGATTAATATTGAGGTTAAGGTCTATCTGCTGCTTGGAAATTCTAACTTGATAATCGCCGAGAACTTTATCAATAATTTCTACCAGATCGATCCGCTGCTGCTTGTTGTTATCATTCGGATTGGATGCCAGCATCTGGATCAGAAGCTCATCGATCCGTTCAACTTCTTGAGTAATTTTATAAACATAACTCTGGTTTTCTCCATCCAGCCCTTCAGCGGAGAGGAGAATCTGGGCAAACAAATTTATTGAATTCAGCGGGTTGCGTATTTCATGAGCCATCCCTGCGGACATATGACCGAGGGCAGCTAACTTCTCTGATTGGATGATCTCTTTGTGCGCCTGCTCCAGTTCAGAACTTTTTTCACGGACACGCTGCTCAAGTCTTGAATTCCATTGTTTTATTTCACCCTGTAGAGATTCACGCTCTCTGATTAATTCACGATTTTCAATTTCAACTTGTCGGACCGACAAAACGGTGTCGATCCGCTTAACCAGACTTTCACTGACAAAAGGCTTACGCAGATAATCTGCAGCACCGGCACGCATTAATTCAACAGCAACATCTTCATTCCCTTTACCGGTAAACATAACAACATAGACATCAGGATATCGGCTACGAATTTGTTTAAGGGCGGCTAAACCGTCCATGACCGGCATCATGTAGTCAAGTAAAACAAGTGCCGGTTGATGCTCGGCGACCATCTGTAGACACTGCTCACCATTATTTGCAGATAGAACGGTGAACCCACGTTTTTGCAATAATAACGTTGTCAGCTTAACAATGACTTCATCATCATCTGCAATCAGAATTTTTTCACCGGAGAATTGACTTTGATGGCTGAACATTGACAAAAAACCTCGTACTTAAATTGGGAGTAAAATAAACATTCCGCCATGACTATATCAAGCAAGCAGCCTGATAAGCAAAAAAAACGCACTAAAAAAGCAGCCCGAAGGCTGCTTTTTTTAAGCTCCATGTAAAATAAGTCTTAAATCTATTCTTCCAACCTGACGGTTAAAACAGGAATTTTTGATTTACGTACCACTTTTTCTGCAGTACTCCCAAACAAAACATGATCCAAGCCGGTTCGTCCATGGGTTCCCAGGACAATTAAATCTGCTGAGTTTTCCTCCGCCTGAGTAATGATCTGTTCGTATGGCAAACCTGAAACAATGAGCTTTTGATAATTATCAAAATCAGCCAGATGCTGGTGACAGAAACTTTCCATCATCTTCTCTGCCCCCTCTTCAATCTCCTGCTCCAAACGTTCAAACGAAATATGGGGAACGTAGAAACCACGTAAATCAACCGGTTCGTTAATAACATGCAATACCAATAACTGCGCAGCAAAGTTCTCTGCCAATGAGCGTGCCATTTGAAATGCGTTATCAGAACTGTCAGAAAAATCGATAGCAACTAAAACCGTTGAAAATTTAGTCATAGTCTCCTCCTGTCATAGAGAGTTGAAGAAACCTCCGTTGGGTCTAAAACTTTACTAAGAACCGCCCTTAAATCTTTGAGTTTAACCGGTTTATGCAAATATTCTAAAGCACCCAGGTTCATCGATTCCAGATAAGAACCAACCCCACCATAAGCAGTAATCATAACAACTTTTATCTCAGGATAGGTTTGATTCAATTCACGAAGGAAAACCAACCCATTCATTCCAGGCATATTGATGTCTGTAATAACCAGGTCGATAAGACCATCATTGAGGCATTCAAGAGCCGCAAATCCATCGGCAACAGCTTTGGCATCGTAGCCTTCCTGAGCAAGCAACTTAACCAGGCCGATACGGGTATTTTCTTCATCATCAACAATTAAAACTCTTTGCATCATTACCTCTGAAACCAGTCGTTTCAATAAGTGTAACAGCAGCAAACAATCTGTCAAGAGATGATGAAAAATTCTAAACTACTGATTTAATTATATTATTAAAATTATATAGCGAGTTAAAGATGATGGGGGTCTGGATCACTGGCGGGTAACGGACAGAGTTTGTAATAGATCTTCAGCTTTAAAAGCCATTGCTGTACCTGGTGAATAATCAATAATTGCTTCAAGTTGTTCAATCGCTTCTGCGATAGCATTCTCTTGCGCAAGGATTAAAGCTAGCTGGTAACGCGGTTCGAGAAATTTGGGTTCAATCTGTATTGCACGTTGCAAAGATAATTTTTGTTTATCTATATTACCCATGTCGCGATAAATTTGGCTTTTGAAGTAATATGGCGAAGCATAGCGTGGGGCAAGCTCTATAGCTTCATTAAAGTTGCCAAGCGCAGTTTGATTGTCACCTTTTTTGAAATAAGCATACCCCTTTCCGGTGATAGAAACAGCAGTATCTACATAGAGAAGGTTGTGTGCCGCCAGATCAAAATAATAAATTGCCTTGTCCCACTCTTGCATGTTCAGATAAAGAGAAGCCAGATTGTTTTGATAACGGGGATCATTATCGGAAAGGTCCAGAGCTATTAAATAGTGTTTTTCTGCTTGTGGATAGGCTTTTTTCCGTTGATAGGTTTGCGCCAAAGCAATCTGAATAGATTCGTTCTCTGGATCTAACTCCACCGAAAGTAGCAGCTCCTTCAAAGCGCCAGTTATATTCTTTGCTTGAAGATTAGCCATCGCCATCTGGTAATGGATATCTGCTCGTTGAAGATCAGTCTTTTGCGATTCAGGGGTTATTGGAACACAGGCAAAAAGGGATAATGCCAGAATCATCGTCATTAAAATTTTCAACATACTAAAAGTTATCTCCTCAAATTCAAATCATAATGACGCAAAAAAACGTCCCAAACTTTTCCGGCTATCGAGACGAAGCCTTTCTAGTTTTTCCTGTTGAGCCAGTTTTTCCT
>JAOZQF010000129.1:0-2484 GCA_029932345.1 Desulfuromusa sp.
TGCAACTGACTGACAATATTTCCAAGGGCAGCGATATTCAATTTATCAAAATTATAATACTGCGCCATCCACAGGGAGAGTTGATTTGATTCACCCCAGAACAACTGGCGGTCGAGCTCTGAGAGTTGATAGATTTCCTGCAATCCATCGCGCTGTGGAACCAGAATAAACCAGGGGTAGCTAGAGTCGTTGAGCAACAGCAACCGGCACAACGGGAAACTGCCAAAATCAATCGTATCCTGCTCTAATCGCGGATCCAGTACAAACATTTAAATCCTCACCAATTAAACGTTGACGATAACAAGAGAGCTGTTTTTCCCAAAAAAATTATTGAGATTTCTTTATCAACCAGCAGTTGTGGATCCGGGGGTTACGTTCAAAATCGAGCGGAATGGTCTTATTGCTGATATTTTCGATCTCCAAGTCAGCCAAATCATCAAAGTTCATACTGAATTTTCTTAAATTATTAGAAAAGATCAAAACTCCTCCGGGAGCAAGCAAGCGGAGGGTTTTTCGTAATAATTCAACATGATCACGCTGCACATCAAAGGTTGCCGCCATCCCCTTGGAATTGGAAAATGTCGGTGGATCGAGAAAAATCAGGTCGTACTCCCCGGTTGCGGTGTCGAGCCAACCAAGGCAATCGGCCTGGATAAATTCTTCCTCTTCGGGGCTAAAATGGTTCAAGGCGATATTTTTTTTCGCCCATTCCAGATAAGTCCGTGACATATCAATTGTGGTCGTCGCAATAGCCCCCCCCTGCAAAGCATGAACAGTTGCGGCACCCGTATAGGCAAACAGATTAAGGAAGCGGGTTCCATTGGCAAGTTTCTGAATCAACTGCCGGGTGGGGCGGTGATCAAGAAACAGTCCGGTATCGAGGTAATCGGTCAGATTGACCAGGAACTGGCAGTTCCCCTCCTGAACTTCCTTCAAGATGCCCCGCCGTGCCTGTTTTTCATACTGTTGATTTCCCCGCTGCTGCTCTCTCACCTTCAGGTGAACTTTGTCCGGGGAGAGACCCAACACCAGCGGCACAGCATCCTGTACGTCCCGCAGTCGCTCAGCAGCTTTTTGCTCATCAATCTCTTTTGGCGCCCGATACTCCTGCAGATGGACTTCATCATCATACAGATCAACCGCAACCGCATATTCGGGAAGATCGGCATCATAAAGACGATAGCAATTGATCTTCTCTTTGGCTGCCCATTTTTTCAGTTTTTTCAGATTCTTCCGCAATCGGTTGGCAAACATTTCACCCCCGGGAGAGAGGTTCTTTTTCACCGCCTTGCCCGCCCCCTCTTCAAGAGACTGCCAGCGATTGGTTTCATTCAATTCAAACTGCAGCAACTGGCATTTCAGCGCACCGTTGTAAAGGACATTGATCTTTCCGGCACGCAATCCGATACTGCGTCCCAACTGCGGTTCAGAGGTAATCACCACACTCTTCCAGCCGGAACACTGCTGAGACATTTTCTGGCCAAGAAGATTATAGAATTCAGGCAGCTCACTCGCCTGACCGAGCCGCTCACCATAGGGGGGATTGGCCACCAGTAAACCGTGACGGATCCCTGCCGGGGCGACAAATTCACGCAAAGTTCGTCGCTCAAAATGGACAATTTTATCGAGCCCGGCATTCTGTGCATGTTGCCACGCCGCTTTAACCGCACGACTGTCGCTGTCGTAACCAACAATCGGAGCAAGTTTTTTCTCTAAACCCACCCCCTGCCGCTGCAAAGCCTCTTTAAGCAACTCGTCCCACAACTCCTCATCGTGCTGCTTCCAGGCCAAAAATCCAAAATAACGGCGCAATAATCCGGGAGCAGTATCGGTTGCGATCAACCCTGCTTCCACCGGGAGGGTTCCCGAACCACACAGAGGATCGGCTAATCCACCACCCGCCTCACATATCGCCGGCCAACCGGCCCGTAACAGAATTGCCGCCGCCAGATTCTCTTTGAGCGGAGCATGGACGCCATCAATTCGATAACCACGCCGATGGAGGCTATCCCCCGACAGATCGATACTCAAGGTTGCCTGATCCTTATAAATATGGAGATTCAGTCGCAGGTCGGGTTGTTCCACCGAAACCGATGGACGTTCGCCACTTCGGGAGCGAAATTGATCAACAACGGCGTCCTTGACCCGTAGTGCTCCATAGCGGGTATGGTTAATTTTTGAGTTAATCAGGGTACAATCGACCGCCAGAGTATTATTGACCGACAGATGCTCCGACCAATCAATTTTCAAAACTTCAGTATAAAGTTGATCTGGATCGAGGGCCTCAAAACTAACCAGCGGCAATAGAATCCGACTTGCCAGGCGTGACCAGAGACAGGCCCTGTAAGCGGTACCGAGATCACCGGAAAAACGGACACCAGCCCGCTCCTGCTTGATCTCAGTAGCACCCAGAGTCTCAAGTTCTGTTGCCAGTAGTGGCTCTAAACCAAGAGCTGCGGTAGCGAAGAATTGTTGTTTTTCCAT
>JAOZQF010000129.1:2584-4687 GCA_029932345.1 Desulfuromusa sp.
CCAGTAGTGGCTCTAAACCAAGAGCTGCGGTAGCGAAGAATTGTTGTTTTTCCATGTTATTCTTTCGATTATCCGTAGGGGCGGGGTTCCCCCGCCCGGGTTGCAATATGCAGAAAAAAGGGCAGGGGAACCCCGCCCCTACAAATTATTGATATCAGATTTTCAGCAATTCCAGCGGACTATCTCCCAGTTGCTCATTCGCCTGCTGCAGTGCAGCTTCACCAGCCAGAACAGCGATAGAACTTACACCATTTTTGAGATATTTTTCAGCAACCTTCTGCAGCGCCACAACATCAACGGCCAGAAGCTGCTGACGCATCTGATTACGCATTTCTAAAGTCATCCCATGGCGGATATTGGCAAACTCCTCAGCCCCGGTACCCGCCGGAGAGAGGGGTTTATCGAGATCACCAAACACGGCCAGAATCGACTCTTTAAGTGAATCCGCCGGGAAATCACCCGCCACAGCCCAGTCAATCGCCTGGTCGTAAACCTGCAGAGTGCGTAAAATATGGGGATCACGGTAAGAGAGGAGACTGAACTGCCCCGCTTCGGCATTATATCCGGCCAGGCCACCGTAGGCACCCCCTTTTTCCCGAATCTCCCGATGGAGAAATTCGGCCCGCAGTAGCTTCGCCAGAACCATCAGTGCGGCACTGTCGGGATGGGTATAAGGGACGGCATGGAAAACCCGGGTGACATAGTTGACTGGAATGGACCAGACAACCCCCTGTTGCAGCGGCTGGGGAACAAACTCATCGGCAGAAGCAACGGTAGCACTCTCACCCTGCGGGACAACCTCCAGCAACTCACCAAGAGCCGACTTAAACGGGCTGAAGTTTTCCTTTTCGACGGTGATTGCGACCTGCAGACTCTTCTGACTGAACAATTGTTGAGCCGTCGCAGTTAAAACCGCTGCCAGCTCCGTCAACTCTTCTGCCGGTTTGGCTGCCAGCTGACGAATCAGTGCCACCTGGGTAAGCCCCGACCACTCCTCCCGTTGCCGACCAACCCGTGACAGTGTGGCAGCCGCCGCGCGAGCCGCATAGGTGTGTCCCGACTGCGGAACCGAATTTTCCAGTGAGACCTTGAGTTGATTCAACACCGTATGAATCCGTTGCAAATCATTAAAATCAGGGGCAAGGAGAATATCGTGCAACAGCCCGAACATTGGCTGGCAGTTACGGATCAGAGCTTTCCCCTTAAGTTCAAAACTACTGATAAATTTATCGGCATCTTGTGGATCATCGAGAATCGAGGTTCGAGCGGAGATACCGCCGGTGACCGCCTCCATCGCCTCGGCCATCTGCAGATAATCACGTTCACCAGCACCAACCTGAGTCAACAGAGTGCTGAAAATCGGCAGGTATTTCTGCTGCTCTGCGGTCAGATTGTCCAGACCGAAATTAAGCCGGACCACCCCGATTCCGTTGGTCGGTTGATCAAACCAGAACTCCTTGACCTCACCTGCAGTGACCGCATCAACCGTGACCGCCACTTCAGCAGCGGGAATATCACTCAATTCCAGCGTCGGCAGACACGAAATATCCTCTTCGGCTTCCTGAGCAGCTTTCAACTCAACCGCCCTGTCAATCAACTGTTTCCGCTCGGCATCACTGAGTTGCTTCTCGATTGCATCAAGCTTGGTCCGGGTTTCAGCTTCTTCCCTTGGTCCCAGCTCGGAATCGGGCTGCAACAGCAAGGTGACACGGTGTTGATTGGCCAGCAAGCGGCTGCGGATCAGGTTCTCAAAAAATGGTCCACTGTCCAACGCCTGCTGAAGTTTTGCCAGATTCTCTTCAAAATTGAGGGCGGCAAGGGGATCACCATCGTGAATCCACGCCCCCATCAGACGCATCAGCAAAAGCAATGAATAGGGATAACTATCACCGGTCACTTCGCGGGTCGAAAACTCCAACCGGTGAATCGCCGCATCAATCCGGTCACGCGAGAAACCTGTTTCGGCAACCTGCTCCAGGGTTTCAAGGATCAGCTTTTCAATCGCCTCACTCTGCTCTGGATCCGTCCCCTGCAACCCGGCAGCAAAATAGGTGGTGCGATTATCATCGTGATAACCGGTTCCGGGAGCTAAATTGGCTCCCA
>JAOZQF010000130.1 GCA_029932345.1 Desulfuromusa sp.
AATGAAGAACTGTTATCGGTGACCATCAAAGGCAAATCGAGTTCATCGGCACGTGCCTCGGTTAAAGAGAGACAAATCAGCCCTCGCCCCTGGGTCGCCATAAAATTGATGATTTCTGGCGTTACCAACTCGGCCGCAGCAACAAGGTCACCCTCATTCTCACGATCCTCATCATCAACCAAAATGACCATTTTACCATGGCGGATATCGTCAAGTGCAGCTTCGATCTTTGAAATTGGCATATATTCAATCCTTTGTATCTTTGCATTAATTAACAAGGGCGAGTTATCTCATAAAAAACCATTTTTGGCAAGAAAGTCGAGGTTAACTCCTCCCCCGCCAGAGGACTCTTTTCTCCCCTGCAACAGCCGTTCAACGTAACGACCCAGCAGATCGGTTTCAATGTTCACCCGCATCCCCTCACGGCAATCAAGTAGGGTTGTCTTCTCCAGCGAGTGAGGGATCACTGCAACTGAAAACATTTCATCAGCAACTTTGTTAACTGTCAGGCTGATACCATCAACCGCTACCGACCCCTTCTCAACGAGATAGCGGATAACATCAGCGGTAACAGTAAATTCAAAACGGATCGCATTTTGATCGCGGAAACGACGTCTGACCGTCGCAATACAATCGATATGACCACTGACCAGGTGACCACCGAGCCGATCAGAGAGACGGAGTGCCCGCTCAAGATTGACCGACTGGTTGACCTGCAGTGTGCCGAGAGTTGTACAACTGAGAGTTTCGGGTGAAACATCCACAGTAAAGGTGCTTTTGTCCCACTGAACGACCGTCAGACACGCACCATTGACGGCGATACTCTCACCAAGTTGCAGATCGTCATCAACCAGAGAACTGGCAATCTGTAACTGCGATGACCCGCTCTGCTGCTTGAAACTGCGAACCTGTCCGACAGCCTCTATCAATCCGGTAAACATGGAGCAATATCTCCCGTTATCATTAAATCTTCACCACTGTGCTGATAGTTGACATCCTGTAAAACCACAGCATCAATCATCTTAGCGCAGCCCGCTCCGGAGAATATGCCAAAACCGGAAGAACCGCCAACTATTTTAGGGGCAACAAAGACCACAAGACGATCAATCAGGCCGTTCTTCACAGCCGCCGCTGCCAGTTTGGCACCCCCCTCGAGGAGCAACTGTTGAATGTTACGCCGTCCGAGTTCCTGCCACAAGGGTTTTAAGGGGACCCTGCCAGCCTCAGCTGTAAAACAGATAACCTCAGCACCCACTGCCTGGAGAGCAGCAATCTTTTGCTGATCAGCAGATACTGTGGCAATCAAGGTCCCGGCGGTTGATGACTGGGTCAACATTCGACACTCTGGATCAATCTTCAGCTGACTATCAACGACCACCCGTAATGGATCATGCCCTGAACCATCGGGAAGACGGGTGTTGAGCCGGGGGTCATCGTTACACGCGGTTCCACTCCCAACCATAATCGCATCAACCCGGTCACGCAAGCGATGGACCCACAAGCGACTCTCCTCACCGGAAATCCACCGGGAATCACCCGATCTTGTTGCGGTATTGCCATCGAGAGTCATCGCTGTCTTGTAAATTGTCAACGGTAACCCGGTCAAAATCTGTTTTTTAAACGGAGCAATCAATCTTTGACACTCTGTTTCGAGAGTTCCAATTTCAACATTGATCCCCGCTTCACGTAATTTTCGGATTCCATTTCCGGCCACTTGCGGATTTGGATCCACGCTGCCGACATAGACAGAATCAACTCCGGCGGCAATCAGTGCATCAGCACAGGGAGGTGTCTTACCAAAGTGGGAACAGGGTTCAAGGGTGACATAGACGGTTGCGCCATGAGCCCTCTCTCCGGCTTCGAGCAGGGCAAAAACTTCGGCGTGGGGTTCTCCGGCTGCAGGGTGAAAGCCCCTCCCGACCACCTCTCCAGCGTTGATAATCACCGCACCGACAGGGGGGTTTGGGGCAGTTCTCCCCTCCCCCTTCCGGGCCAGATCAAGTGCCTGCTGCATAAAGTGTTGATGGCTCAAAGCGCCCATTGCGATTAACTTTCGGTAAACGGCAAAAGAGAAACGCCGGAATATCGAAGCAAGATATTCCGGCAATTAAATATTGAATTACAACTGACACCTGTCAATGGGAATGTTTCAACAGGTCATTTAACTCAGACATAAACTCATTAATATCTTTAAACTGCCGGTAAACAGAAGCAAAACGGACGTAAGCCACCTCATCAACCTCATGCAACATATCCATCACCGCCTCGCCAATCAAACTGGCAGAAATTTCTTTATCACCACATTCCTGAAACCTTCGCTCCAATTGATCAACCAGAGCTTCAACCTGCTCCACCGAAATAGGACGTTTTTCACAGGCGCGCTGCATCCCGGAAATAATTTTTGCCCGATCAAAGGCTTCCCGACGACCATCTTTCTTGATCACCCAGGGGAGGATTTCCTCAACCCGCTCATAGGTTGTAAAACGACGTTCACACTCCGGGCATTCACGCCGGCGCCGGACGTTATTTCCCTCTTTTCCCAACCGTGAATCAACAACTCGGGTATCGGCGTGTCGGCAGAAAGGGCAATTCATTTATCCTTATCTCCTGGATACTGACGATAAGTTATTCGGGCCTCTGTCAACATATCAAGAGAGAGTTTGTCCGGATAACCTCGTGCAAAAATGACCTCGACAATCCCTGCATTGATCAACATTTTACTACAAATAATGCAGGGGGAATCGGTACAATAGAGAGTTGCCCCGGCAATATTACCACCATGACGGGCCGCCTGAATGATCGCATTCTGTTCAGCATGCAATCCACGACACAATTCATGTCGCTCTCCTGATGGGACATTCAACTGGTCACGCAGACAACCGGTCACATCACAATGAGTGATGCCGCTCGGCACACCATTGTAACCTGTAGCCATGATGTTCTTCTCTTTTACCAGCAGTGCCCCCACCTGACGGCGCAAACAAGTTGAGCGGGTTGCCACCAACTTGGTAATCTGCATAAAGTACTCATCCCAGCTGGGTCTTTCCATCATAACAGCTACTTCAATCGATGCGCGTAAAGGGGAAATCTGAGACAGAGAGTTTTGACCTCTGCTTTGATTTTTGCCAGCTCTGGAGCATTTTCGATGTTTTTGAGCGCCCGATCTATCCACTCGGCAACCTGTAACATTTCAGCCTCTTTCAGACCACGTGTTGTCGTTGCCGGAGTCCCGATCCGAATACCGCTGGTCACAAAAGGGGACCTGGTATCAAAAGGGACTGCGTTTTTATTCACTGTGATCCCGGCATCTTCAAGAGCTCTCTCTGCCACTTTCCCGGTAATTTCAGTTCCGGTAAAATCAACCAGCATCAAATGGTTATCTGTTCCACCTGAAACCAATTTGTAACCTTTCCCAACCAGCCCCTCAGCGAGAGCCTGAGCATTTTTAACCACTTGCTGCGCATACACCTTGAATTCCGGCTGTAGAACCTCTTTAAAAGCGACAGCTTTGGCGGCAATCACATGCATCAGTGGGCCACCCTGGATCCCGGGAAAGATATTACTGTTGAGTTTTTTAGCCCACTCCTCAGTGCAGAGGATCATCCCTCCACGTGGTCCACGTAGAGTTTTATGCGTTGTCGTCGTGACAAATTCAGCATAGGGAACAGGGTTGGAATGAACACCTGCAGCGACCAGACCGGCAATATGTGCCATATCAACCATCACAACAGCACCCACGGCATCGGCGATCTTGCGGAAAGCGACAAAATCAATCTCGCGGGGGTAAGCACTGGCTCCAACGACAATCAATTTAGGTTGATGCTCTATCGCCAGACGCTCAACTTCAGCGTAGTCAATGGTACCGGTCTCAGCATCAAGACCGTAGGGGATAATATTATAGAGCTTACCGGAAAAGTTGACCGGAGAACCATGCGTGAGATGGCCACCATGGGCCAGATTCATCCCCAGGACCGTATCACCAGGTTGACAAACCGCCATGTAGACAGCCATGTTAGCCTGTGAGCCTGAATGTGGTTGAACATTCGCATGTTCTGCACCAAAAATTTCTTTGGCACGGTCAATGGCCAATTGTTCGGCAAGGTCAACAAATTCGCAACCGCCATAATATCTTTTTCGCGGATAGCCTTCTGCGTACTTATTCGTTAAAACCGAGCCTTGAGCTTCCAGAACTGCCTCACTGACAAAGTTTTCTGAGGCAATAAACTCCAGATTATATTCCTGTCGCTCTGTTTCTTGAGTGATAATCTGAGAAACTTCGGGATCAAATGTTGCGAGACTCTTAACCATTGATATCCTCCCATAATAGATCAATAAAAAACGGGGCTATTTAATCAGCCCCGTTAAGTTTAATGCTTAATAAGTTTTTGCTCAATAGCAGAAATTTTATCCAACCTTTTCTGGTGCCGACCACCTTCAAATTCAGCGTCAAGCCAGATTTCAACCAGTTTTTTACCTTGTTCAGGGGTTATCACCCTCCCCCCCATGACCAGGATATTTGCATTGTTGTGTTCACGTGCCATCTGGGCGGTAAATTCGTCGTGGACCAGAGCAGCACGCACCCCAACAAACTTATTAGCTGATATCGACATTCCTATTCCAGTACCGCAGATCAAAATCCCCAGTTGTGCATCACCAGAGGAAACTGCACCGGCAACCTTCGCCGC
>JAOZQF010000025.1 GCA_029932345.1 Desulfuromusa sp.
CCGGACATACTTCCACCATAAAAAAACCACAGAGTTCAACAGCTCTGTGGTTTTTTAGATCCCTGCAGCAATCAATACTATGTGATCTCAACAACCTCCAGATCAAAGTTGAGAGTTTTTCCCGCCATGGGGTGGTTGGCATCGAGAACAACCTTGTCCCCATCCACCGATTTTACGGTCAATAGAAGTGGGGTCTCATCTTCCAGTTGAGTCTGGAACTGTTGCCCCTCCTCAGGAACCAAACCCTCTTCAAACTGGCCGGGTTGAGCCTCAAAGACCATTTCTTGATTATAGGGTCCATAGGCTTCATCTTCCAACAATCGCACTTTTTTGCTTTCACCAATTTTCATCCCGACTACGGCAGCATCAAACCCCGGAATCACCTCCCCGGTGCCAATTTCAAACTCCAACGGTTCTGTCTCCCGGGATGAATCGAAAACCTCCCCATTATCGAAGGTCCCCGTATAATGAATTTTGACCTTATTCCCAACAACTGCTGCAGACATAATTTCTCCTGTTAGTTTTTCAATTCAAACTGATTGTTATGAATTTTTGTCGTAGAGAGGGAATCACGGGGGTGTCCCCCTTTATCCTCATCAGGATAACCAATGGCAATCACCATCGGGATTTCCATCCCCTCTGGAAGCCCAACCAACTGACGCACATATTCTGTTGCAGTTAAATCGTCATCATGCCCCCGCAAACGGAGTTGCGCCCAACAACTTTTCAATCCAAGGCTCTCTACTGCCAGTTGCACAATAATTGCGGCAATGGCACTATCCTCAATCCAGACATCCGATATTTTCGGATCAGCGGCAATCACTACAGCAAGAGGGGCCGTGGTGAAAAAAGAGGTGCCATGTCTTTTGGCTGAAGAGAGTCGCTGTAAAAGAGAATCATCATCAATCAGAATAAATTCACAGGGTTGCATATTTCGAGAAGAGGGGGCACGCAATAGTGCTTCACTGAGTTGAACAACTTTTTCTTCCTCAACCGGCTGCTGCTTAAATTTACGGATGCTTCGCCGTTGTTGTAATAAATCCAGCATTGTCCTTCTCCTCTTCAACCCCGGTTGGTGGACACTTTGTCGAGCAGAGAAAATACCTGCTCCAGCATCTCATTTACCGAACAATCTTCTTGCTGGATAATCCCCAGAAGATATTGATCAATCGGGAAAATATAAAAACTCTGGTTGTTAGTCCTCTGAAAATTTATATAGCGACAGTGACTGAACCCGGTACCATTCATGATATCGGCAGCTAAACCTGAACTGATCTGTAACAGGGATGAATAACCTTCGACGTCGTCCGAAGTCTGGTCAACCACCATCCCATCACTACGAATCAATAAACAACCGGCAACACCGGCAATCTGACTGACCCTCTCAACAAAATCTTTTGCAGTTGCCATAAACTTCTAACCTTTCTGAAAATCTTTAAGGGCCGAAGAGATAAGTTGGCGGTATTTAGTGCTTTTATCCTGATCATCAATTTCCCGATCAAGTTGCTCAACGAGCTCCTCAATTCGGGAGAAATCAGGGGCACCCTGCTCTATCCAGAGGTCAGTGGCCTCGTCAAAAATAAACTCTGCCATCGGTCCCAAAATTTTGCCGAGAGACGCTTTCATCGCTTTAAGCAAATTTTTCAGTGGATCACTGATCGTCCCTTTAGCAGAGGGCGAAGGGGCAGTTGTCTGCCCCGCCCCGGGGGCAACAATTTCGGCGTCTGCTTCAACAAAGTTACCCAGTTTAAATTCTTCATGAAGCAGGTTAAACGACATGGTCAAAAGATTCTGATTGAAAGAGGGATCACAGATGGCAAAAAGTAATGTATTTTTCTCTAATTCACGTGCAACCACCACCGACTCATCATAGTTCAGGGTAATATCCGTTAAATCAGCAAAACTCATACGACCTGCTGCGTAAATTTTCAACAGATGTTGCCCCACCAGAACCAAACGTTCTACCCTGAAAATTGCCGGCAGATTGCTCACCTTCACCCCGGTTTGGGAATTCACGATACAAGCGCCCATAACCCCTGGGATCACTTTGAGTTCATCGATTAAATGCAGCATAAATCTATCCTCTCCCGAACGTATTAACGATAACCATGATAACTTAGCGACTCATCAACTGCTCAATTTCTTTAATAACTGGCTGTGGTTGCGTCCCCGGCTTCAATTTTAGCAAGACACCGTATTGCTGGAAGTAAAACAGCAGATAGCGATAGCGACTGGTACTATTGAAAGTAACAAAACGGTACGGACCAAGACTCAGATCTGCGGCAAGAGATGTCAACAAATAATCAAAACTTGCCGGATCGATCTCCGACAGTGAACACTTGCCGGAATTCTTATTCAACACAACACTTTTCTGATCAAAAATTGTATATTCCAGCACTGAAATCAACCGGGATAAGATTTTCACCAACTGCTTGAGCTTCTCATCGACGGGGGCCTCAACCGGTGCCTCCACCTTGGATAAACCATCCAGAAAACCATCAACCTGGTCGTCCAGACCCGCCAGAGCTAAATTCACCAGCTCAGTGGCCTCATCTTTACGTTTAAATGCCTCTATGAGAAGATGCTCCATCGTCAGCTGAATAACATCCTCCTGACGGCGACAGATACCATCCATTTCAATTTCTGCATCACTCCAGCTGACAATCTCCAGAGCTGCCTCCAACCCCGTCAGTTCACCATATTCAGCATCAATCAGTTCCCCCTTGTAGACATATAAATATGCGCTGAGGTCACCATTTGAAATTTTCAGGGTACAATTTTTTTTCTCCACCTTCATCAGCTGTAAAAACGTTGCCAGGGTGATACCACGGATAAAACTTTTACCCCCGGCATTTAAACCATTGAAGATTCCCTCTTCAAGCATCTGAATATCCAAAGGTTTTTCTAAAAACTGCAGGGCGTCCAGTTTTTCCAATCGTGCTTCAATCTCCGGAGTTCCAAAAGCAGACATCACAATCACTGGTAATTGAGGTTGATGCCGACTCGTCCAGGCCAACAATTCAAAACCATTCATCTCTGGCAATTTCAGATCGGTCACCAACAGATCAACCGAAGCTGAACGCAACACATTGACCGCCTCACGACCATTTTCAGCGGTCAAAATCTGAAATTTATCGCTATGAGTGCTTAACCCGTCGGTTAAAGAGAGAAGAAACGATTTTTCATCATCAACAATTAGAATTTTTTTCACACGTTTACCTGTTTTCTGGGCAAAGGGATATTTTTATTTCATTCGGTAGTGCTTGTCGCAATCGGCAGTCTAATCGTCACCTGGGTTCCACAACCGACCGGACTTACGATATCAATGTCACTATTCATCATCGCCAACAATTTACGGGTGATGACCAGCCCTAACCCGTTGCCGTTGGGCTTACTGGTATTAAATGGTTGAAACAGATACTTAAACTGTTCCGGAAAAATTCCACAGCCGTTATCGTTGATTGTCAACCACATCAACTGATCACGCACTTCGGCACGGATACGAATAACGGGAGTTTCCTGTTCTTTTAATGCTTCAGCTGCATTGTTGAAAATATTCAATAATGACTGATGTAATGCCCGCTCATCAATTTGAACCAGGGCAATATCAAGGGGAATTTCAGTTCTGATCTGAATACCATGAGAATGAAAATCCCGCTCGATTAACGAAATAAACTTATCCATGAACTCAACCAGAGGGGCATCCTTGAGGTCAACACTATCATACATGGTAAATGTTTTGAGTGACTTCAGTAGATATTCCATCCGACCAATATCTGCCAGACCCCGCTCTATATATTCTTTCAACATCTCCGGTGGAGTATTTCCTGCCCCCTGCTGCAACACGCTCAAAGCCATTTTCAGAGAATTTAATGGATTACCGATTTCATGCCGAATTCCAGAAAAAATAAAACCGATATTATCCATCGTATTGGCTGCCTGAGCAATTGATTCAAGACGGCTCTTTTCAGTGATATCACGGATAAAGACACAGCGATAACCGGATGCGGCCTGGTAGACAGAATGGCCAAACAAGCGCCCCTGATGAGTGACCTGATGAGCAACGCTCCCGGCATGATCAAAATCATTCAAAGCTTCTATATCTCGAACAAAAAGATCGTACAACCCCTGATAGCTACGACACAACTGCTCATCCTGTAACACATCAAAAAAAGCCGCGTTACAATAATCAATCGCCTTCTGATTCAGATCCAGAACCAGAATCCCGACATCAATATGCTCGAGAATTTGAGCAAATCCCCAGGTGTTTTTATAGCTGTCATCCAGTTTTCTGGCGGCATCCCAAACCATTTGGCAATCCTTTAACGTCGGTATATTGAAAAACTACAGCGGGTATTATAGCAAGAGAAGGCGAATATTCAAGAAAACTAATAAAACAAAAACTAAGTGCAAATCATTTTGACAACGGGATCACCGTTTCAGCAAAGAATCGGGATCCGATGACACAATACTCCAGTTACCGGAGAAAACACTTTATGACAAGTTGATATTTTTACTCATCAGGGTTGATCAGCTTCTCGGGAATGGGATCACAGAGATCAACAACTCTGCCACCGGTCAGCCGTTCGAGTTGAATCATGGTCACAGGTACGGCTGAATAACTATTCCCCGCCGCTGCATAGACAGTCGGGAACCGCTGCAGTGAAGAATCTAAAAAAAGTGGTAAGTCAGGCGGAAGCAAAAAGGGGCAAACACCTCCGGGGGCGTAACCTGTGAACCTTAATACTTCATCTTTTAAGGGTAACTTCACTTTACCGGACAAGCCAGCAGCCTGTTTTAAACGGGAACTTTTAACCTTCATGTCACCACAGGTCACCACCGCAACCGGGACGCCACCCACCAGAAACAGGAGGGTTTTAGCAATTTCAGCAACGCGACATCCAACTGCAGCGGCCGCAGATGCAGCGGTTGCGGTTGGTTCGACATATTCCCACACTTCAACATCGTGGCTTGCCAGATATTCTTTCAGCTTATCAATGGCGGTCATGGTCAACCTTGCTGTTCAGCAAGCAACTGACTGGCTTCCTCAGCCAAGGCAGGCTCCAGGCGGGGATCATCAACCACGATGTGCAATATTTTCAATCCTTCTCTGTGCCATTTTTTTGCCAGATAGGTCTGAGCAACCCGCAATTGCCAACGTGGATTTTCCGGATCTTCTCGACATGCAGCATTAAAAGTATCAAGAATTCTGTCCAGTTCCCGTTTCTGGCGCAACCAGAACTCCGCCAAGGGGAGGCTGGCACCACCGCCACAACCGGAAACAGGTAACATTTTCAAAACATTTTCTGCTTCATCCAGCGCCTCAACATGCTCCAGAATCGATGCAGCTAACAACAGAAACTGCTGGTCAAGATTGCCAGCGGCAATCGCTTTCCGGGCCGACTCTGCGGCACTGGAGAAATCTTGTTGCTCAACGGCAAGAGAGGTGAGCTGGCCATAACAAAATGCAGAATCAACCCCCTGATCAAGAAAGAGCTGTAACCGCTCTTCCACCACCGGATAATCACCTCCGGCAAGCAAAACCGGAACCAGAGCTTCAATGGCTAACAACAACCCAGGATTTTTCTCCAAGGCCATTTCCAACGCCGGTTGAGCCGCTTCGAAATCACCACGACGGGCCCAGAGTGATCCCAACTCGAACCAGTAAAGGTCATCCTGCTCGATTTCATCCACTTGTTGCCAAATCGTCAAAGCCTGCTCATCATCACCGGCATGAGTGGTTAAAAAAGCCTCCTTGAAGAGCTCCCCCTTAGCGGTATAACGCTCAGCTAAATCAACCGGATAGGAGGTAAGAATCAGCTCCATCTGGCTATCGGAATCGCCAATCACGGCATCTTCAGCGTTTAATAGTTGGTGGGTTCGGGGAGAACAGGAATCACACGCAGCCAAACGTTGCTCTTCAGCTGATGAGATCTCCGGTACCAGGGGTTCGGCAGCGATCGCCTCCTCTATCCTGCCACGCAGATCGGGGCTGCATACCTGCTCCTCGGCTAAATGTAAATGGTCGGCCGCCTGCTCAAAAAGACCACCACGTTGCAGACCCAGAGCTTCCTCAAGATTTAATTCGGCCAGGCCATCACCAGCAGCAATCCGGAGTTGTTCAACCTCAGCAGCGTCCTCCTCACTCAGCGATTGAGAAATTAACTCCTCAGCAAATATCCGCGCATCAACAAAACGTTGCTGTGCCACCGCTTTACGCAACCCTTCGAGAGAACTGCCACCTCCGCCAAACATTTTCCCAAACAAACCCATAAATCACCTGTCCTCAAAATAACGAATCAATTAACTCAAAATTTATATTATGCTCTGCCAATTGCTGAACCAGGGCTATTTTTTCTTCATCATCAGCCCCGATTTTAGCAACATCTTCCTGAATAGTGGTATAGAGATCAGCCATTATTCCCGTTGTGCGCATATAGGGGATTTTTGCATCATCAATAACCCGTTGCACAATCTCAGCCAGAGGAACCAGCCCATTGATAACCAACCCAGCGATTTTATTTTGATATTCAGGGAGATGATAGAGGGTTGACAACATGACCAGAACTTCATCTCGACTACTGGGAACAATCACCAGCGTTGATTCCTGTAACAGGTCAACCACCCGCTGGGTTGAAGCCGCACCGAGTTGGACATGGTGAATGATCCGACTGATCTGGTTATTTTCAGCCTGTAGTTCAAGGGACAACAGATCAGCCACATACTTCAGAGTTGGATTTGCCAGAATTGGTGAGTAGTTAAAGCCACCGGAAACCTGAATATTCGCATTTTTAAACGCAAGTTGAAGGTATTTCAAAGTAGCTTGCCGCTTACTTTTAATGATTTTATTTGGCAGAATCATCCGGACTTCAGCACCAGCCTCACGAAATAAGGCTAAATTCAACTCTATCGCATCAATGACATTCCCGACCCCGCCACCGGCAACCAGCAGAACCGGAGCATCCAGCGTTTTAGCTAACCGGGCATTATTGAGCCCCATAACCGAACCGACACCGGTGTGCCCAGCACCCTCAATAATGAGGAAATCACACTTTTTTTCCAGTTCGGCCGTTGCCTGACAAATCGCCTTTAAATAGTCTTGGGGATCTTTTTTTCCCTCTAAAACATCCCGGGTGGTATGGGCATCAAGAACCACAGGAGACATCAACTCAAGTTGATCTTCCATCCCATAAACATGGGCAATTAAAGCCGCATCAACATCAACATATTGTCCCAGATAATTGGTTCGCTTAGGACCAAATGGCTTGATAAAGCCAACCCGTTGATATTTTTTTCTGGCAAGATGGAGCAAAGAGAGGCTGGTAGTTGTTTTTCCGCAGTGTTGACCTGTCGCAGCAATAAAGATCTTTTTGCACATACACACAGCTCCTTTAATCACCAGGGGAAACCAACCGAGGCGAGCAGTATAGCAAAACCGGATAACAAAAAAATATTAATTCTGCTCGTCCCGAGTAAAAACTGGTTTTGCAACTCCCCCCCACCCCCTCAGGAATACGGGGATGCGCCTTAAAATCCGGGGTAAAGATCTGGCAGAGTTTCCCTCTTATCCTCGCCCGCTTTTTTTTTCCAGGCCATAATTATTTCCGCCAGAGTTTCCCCATTCCAAGTGTCTCCGGTATGACCATAAAGGCTGCGATCCAGATTTTTCAGCTGCTGGCTTAATCTTGGATCGGCACTGTCCATAAACTTCTCGTAAGCACCGGTTGACAATTCAGGATAGAGAATTTGACACCACCTGCGCAACGCCTGACGGGTTGCCTGTGGGTCACTGTTGCGGGCAGCCTGAACAACAATACGCCGAGCAGCCGGCTCATCAGGTTGCACCACCACCTCTGTTTTGACCTCTGGGAGCCTTTGTGAATAGTACCTCTGCCGAAGTAACAACAGAACTGTCAACACCCAGCCAAGGGCCAACCCAAGAGTTAACCACGGCCAGAAGCTGGTTTGAAAAGAGACGGTAGCGGCAACTGGTGTCGGTAATGTTTTTTGCCCTTCTGGCACAAGATTTTTTGCTGCAGCAGGTAAAACGGGGTTGGCAGCAACCGGGGGATTTGCCACCACACCAGCAACTGCGGCAGCAACATCAATAGAGATGGCAGCCAGATGGGCCTGTTGCCATTTTCCGGTGGTGACATCCCACCAGTCGAGATCAATGGCTGGCAACTGATACTGCCCGGGATGGGTTGGAACCAGAGCAATTTTCTGCTCCAAAATACCGGTCACGCCACCACGGCTCAATTGATCTTCACGGCGTGGTTGATCGGGATAACTTTTAAACCCTGGCGGAAGATTCAGCTGCAATAGTGGCAACTGTGCAGCCAACACTCCACCGGCACTCAAGCGCAGGGTTCGGGTGACCGGCTCCCCAACCACAAATTGTGGCACCCGCTCCTGCCAGTCATCCTGCAGTTTAAGGGTCGTTGCAGGAATCCAGGATCGCTGACCCAAATCGGCTGGCAACGGTAGCACTTTCACCTGCAGCGGTTGGGTCATACGACGAACCCGCTGTCCCTGACGACTGAAAGGGTCGAAACGGGAGGCTCCATCCGCAACAGTTCCATTGAATTGTAGCGATGGGATTTGCAGGGTTCCACTCCCCTGCGGAAAAATTGCATAGTCACGCTCAATCACCTTATAGATCTGACCATTGCGTCTGGTTTCGTAATTATGTGCGTCACCAAGCTGTTTAATCACTGCTGCAACCCCACCGGGCTGAGGTTCCGTCAATTGACCATCAATCAAATCAATTCTCCGCAGCAGCCGAATTTTAAGCAACAGTTGTTCCTGGGCAATAACTGTTTGCGGGGTAATGTCGGCTTCAAGCAGCAGCGGCGCACTGATAACTTTTCCGGCACTGGACGTGGAGGCCACCTCAATTGGGAGAGGGATAGTGCAGTCAGAACCAAAACAGACTGCCGGGATTGTCACTGTCCCGGTTTGTTTTGGCATCAAGGTTAAATTATAAACAACAGAACGGCTTATGCTGCTGTTGATAATCTGGATTTGACTACTCTGCGAACGGCTGAGGATATCCCAATCCCGCTGCAAAGGAGAGAGGTCGGGATCTTCATCGGGATGACCCGTCACCCTCAATTCCAGTTGTAAACTCTCACCGGCGGCAACCCGGTCACGATCCGCAACCGCTTGTACCGTAATAGCCATCGCAGTACTGACCCAAAAAGCCCAGATCAAAAAAAGAAGAGAAAATATACGCAATTTATTTACCATGATCGATCCGTTTCAGGTTGTTGGCCGCGTTGGCGGTACTGATAGAGAAATTTACGTCGCATCAACCCACCAGGATCATCGGGAATCTGTTGCAATAGTAGCCTTGATTCACGCTGCTCAGCTGTTTCCGGAACCTTATCTACCGGGTCAGTTGCAGCATCAGAATTCTTATCCGCTTGCTCACTGGGGGGCGGTTGTCCTGGTTTTTTAGCCATTTCAGACGATTGTCGAGCTGGTTTTCCCCCATTATCTACTGCAGGTGATGGAGAGGGGTCATCATCTTGCAGTTTTTTATCTTTCCCGACTGACCGATCTTGCTCCCCCTTGTCTCCATTGTTTTCATCCGATTGAGAGGATGAAGCATCCGGTTGATCGGTAGACTGACCCTCTTTGTTTGACGAACTTTGATTTTCAGCAGGTTTGTCATCCTGTTGATTCTGTTGATTCTGTTGGTTCTGTTGGTTTTGTTGGTTTTGTTGCTGTTGCTGTTGCAGAGCCTCTTCAACCAGTTTTTTATTGAACTCGGTATCAACATCTTCCGGATTTAATTTTAAAGCCTGTTGATAAGCCTTGAGCGCCGCAGGGAGATCACCACTTTTTGCCAGAGCGTTCCCCTGATTATACCAGTCATCGGCACTCTGCGGTGAGTCAAGCAGTTTGGCAGCATCGGCAAAGTGACCATCCCGATAGAGTGCGCTGGCCTTCCAGCGCTGATCCCGAAACTGTTGCGCCGCCCCGGTATAATTGTTCTCAGAAAAAGCTTGCGCAGCCTGCTGATCCGGGGTTTGCCAAAGTTCAGACCAGCTGAAAGCCTCTGCCGGTGGCGGTAGCAGAAGGAGAAAAGTCACGACCAGCAACCAACCCCGCCGGAAAGCCAAAGCTGCAAAAAGAGTCAACGGCCAGAGCAACCAGACCCCCTCTTCACGCCAGCGATCTCCAACAGTTGCCGTGGTTTTTTCAGTTTGGTCAAAACGATGATCATCCAGCCCGGCCAGGAGATGACGAAGATCGCTATCATCGACGCTCAGTTGCCGATATTGACCACCCCCGGCAGTTGCCAGTTGTTGCAACCCGGTCGTATTCAATTTAGGCAATACCAGATTTCCTTGCCCATCTTTGAAAAAACCACCTTCGGGGAGAGGAATCGGAGCCCCTGCAGAGGTTCCAACACCAAGGACGGCCAGTTCGAAACCCTTCTTTTTCAGCTGCCTGGCGGCATCAAGAAAATCTCCCGGTCGATCCTCATCGGTCACCAACAACAGCCGCCCCTGTTTTAACCCCGCCTGCTGCAATAATCTTTCCCCACGCTCGATGGCTCGATCCGGGTTGCTCCCCTGGACCGGCATCAACCCGGGATCCAAGCTTTTTAATAGAGCTTCAATGGTATGTCGATCCTCGGTCAGAGGAGTCACCGTAAACGCATCCGCGGCAAAGACAATCAACGCAGTTTGCCCCTCGTTACGTTGGCGCAATAGATCTTCGATCTTAAGGCGGGCACGCAAAAAACGGCTGGGTCTTAAATCAGCAACCTCCATTGAACGGGAGAGATCAAACAGAATCACCAGCGCTGATTGCTGACGAAACAGCGGTTGTGGTTGACGTTTCCAGGCCGGTCCGGCCAGAGCAAAAACAGCTAACAACAAACCGACCAACAATAACCAGAATGGCCAGTTAGCTCGCCGCACCGAGCGGTTGAGGAGGAGGTGGGGGAGCAGTTCCGGATCACAGACTGACTGCCAACTCCGACTCTGCAGCTGCTGTCGTACCAACCAGAAAAGCAGTAACAATGCCGGCAGCAAAGCGAGAAACCACTCTGGACGCAAAAAATGGAATTGATTCATCGCCCCCTCCAAACCGTGGTTCGCTGCAACAACTGCGGCAGCAAGAGGAGAAGCAGACTCCCCAGAAGAGCCATCCCCAGAGGCCAGGGGTAGAGCTCAGAGATCGGACGATAGATATCATGGTCACGCTCCACCGGTTCAAGGCGATCCAGCTCCGTGTAGATCTTGGCTAATTGATCGGTATCCCTGGCCCGGAAATAGCGTCCACCGGTTTTCTGTGCAATTGCGCTCAGAGTCTTTTCATCAAGATCGGCTGAAGGGTTGACCGTTCGATTGAAGAAGAAACCCTTCACTTCCATTGTCTCGGCTCCAATCCCGATCGTGTAAATTTTCAACCCTTCAGTTGCAGCAAGTTCGGCCGCCTTAAGCGGTGTCAGTTGACCAGCGGTATTCGCACCGTCAGTGAGGAGAATCAGCACCTGTTCATTCCCGCCCCCCACTTTGAGGCGCTTGACGGCCAAACCGATAGCATCACCAATAGCGGTTTTTTTACCCGCCAGTCCGATAGCAGACTCATCCAGTAATTGCTTAACTGTCCGTCGATCGAAGGTCAGCGGTGCCTGAACATAGGGTTGATCACCAAATAAAATCAGCCCGAGCCGATCGCCAACCCGTTGTTGAATAAATTGACCAGCGACCGCTTTCAGTGCGGTCAAGCGATCCACTGTTTCACCATGAAGATAAAAATCTCTGGTCTGCATACTCCCGGATAGATCAACGGCCAGCAGCAGATCCCGGCCACTGACCGGTAATTCAATCGGCTCACCAAGCCATTGTGGACGGGCGGTGGCACCGACCAGCAGCAACCAGCAGCAAAGTGCCAATGGCAACTGCCAGCGCCCTCTCCGCCGACTCTGTTGGTGCTCTACGCCACTGAAAGGGGATAAACTCGGCACCCAGAGCGCCGCCTCTTCTGCAGCCAATGCCGGCGGGAAAAATTTATAGATAATCCAGGGGAGAGGAATAAGAACAAAAGCCCAGGGCCAGACGAAATGGATCATCGACCCCTCCCGGACTGGAGATTTTGCTGGGGAAGTTTTTTCAGCCAGCGACGGCACAGATCAAGCAGTGCGACAGTATCAACCTCTGTTCCCAGACGGTAGGGGGCATCACTCAAGCAACGGCCAATTCCAGTACTGAAAGGACGGTCGTTCAGAGAACGATCCAGAAATTCCAACCAGTCCTGGCCACTTAATCCGGCACAATCCTGCCGGGGAAAATGGATGATAGCCGCTTGCCGGAGTAATCGGGACAGGGCGATAAGCAATTCTGTTTCTGGAAAATCGGTCAGTTTTTCAAGTTGCTGCAGAGCCAGCTGGCGCATCCGGCGACGCTGGCGAAAACGCCACCATCCCCAAACTAAAAGCGGAACCAGCAACAGTAACCCACTGAGAATCCACCAACCAGGAGCCGGCGGCCACCAGCCAATTGGAGCGGGAAGATGGATATCGTGCAGGGGCAAGGTATCTGGAGTCATCGCGATATTTTGTCCCATCTCAACGCCCTCTTTTGACACCGGAAAGAGACTCCAGGGGATCGCCATCGGTCGGCAATGAAAACAGTCGACAATGTTGACGACGGCAGAAATCTTCAAGTTGCTGACGGTGTTGGCTGAAATGGTGCTGGTACCACTGACGCCCACTTCGATCGGCAGTCGTCATCGTCAAATCCCGCTCGCCATCACTTAAGCGATAGGATCCGGCCGGAGGGAGTTCGGCTTCAAAGGGATCAAAACAGTGAACCAGACCAAGATCACAATGGCGCCCAAGAAGAGCCAGCTGCTTTTCGACCTGATCATCCCACTGACTGAAATCACTGAGCAGCAGAATCAAACTACCGGGTCGAGCGACCCGATGGAGCCGCTGCAAGGTTGCCGCAAGGCGCTGTTGCGGGGCAAACGGATGGTGGGGAGAGCGCTGCCAGACCGGATCTGCAACCATCTGCCGCAATAGTTGCAGAACCGCCTTTTTCCCCAACTGTGGGCGCAATTCAAGGTTGCGTTCTTCTGAAAAGATAAAGCCGCCAATCCGATCCCCGCGCGATAGAGCCTGCCACGCCAGCAACGCCGCCAACTGTGAAGCTTGCACCGCCTTGAACCGTCCACGAGTCGCGAAAAACATCGGTCTTCGATAATCGAGTGCCACAATCACCGGACGTTCCCGTTCCTCATGGAATAGCTTGGTATGAACTTTGCCCCGTCGGGCGGTCACCCTCCAGTCAATGCTGCGAACATCATCTCCAGGCAAATAGGCACGCACCTCGGCAAACTCCATGCCGCGACCACGAAAGCGACTTCGATAACTGCCACCCTGTGCCGCCAACTGCCGATCAGGCTTCCAGCTTTCAGGAAGCAACCGATCACCCAGAGCGATCAATTCTCGCAGATCAATTTTGACCGGGGAGCTGTTGACTGATGAGACCGATTTTGCCATCAGGGGACCGGAACACGGGCAATCAGTTCAGAAATCAGACGGTCAGCATCCATTCCGTTAGCCTCAGCTTCATAGCTGAGGATCAACCGATGACGCAACACATCAAAGGCCAGATGTTGGATATCCTCCGGCAAGACATGATCACGGCCCGCCAACCAGGCTCGCGCACGGGCACAGCGATCGAGGGCGATACTGGCTCGCGGGCTTCCTCCGTAGAGAATTGCCCCGGCCAAATCCTCACCATAGGGCTGTGGATGGCGGGTAGCCAACACTAATTGCAACAAATATTCTTCCAGATTTTCTGCCAGATGGAGATCAAGAACCTGCTGGCGAGCGTGACGTAACTCAACCACCGAAAGAACCGGAGCATTATTCTGCGGAGGAGTTGCCGCAACCTCTCCAGACGCTTCACGCCGTGCCAGAGCAAGAATCTTCCGTTCACTCTCTACAGCGGGATAATCAACTCGCACATGTAACAGAAATCGATCCAGCTGGGCTTCAGGCAAAGGATAGGTCCCCTCCTGCTCAATCGGATTCTGGGTCGCCATCACCAAAAAGGGGTCCGCTAATGGGTAAGTTGTTTGACCAACACTGATCTGCCGCTCTGCCATTGCCTCAAGCAGCGCCGATTGAACCTTGGCTGGCGCCCGGTTGATTTCATCAGCCAGGATCAGATTATGGAATAGTGGTCCGGGTTGAAAGGCAAAGGTAGCATCCTGGGCACGATAAACATCGGTGCCGGTCAGGTCAGCAGGGAGCAAATCAGGGGTAAACTGAATGCGGTGAAAACTCCCTTCCAGCATCTCCCCCAACTGTCGAATAGCCCGAGTTTTAGCCAATCCGGGAGCCCCTTCAACCAGTAAATGGCCATCGGCCAACAGTGCGATCAATAGACGTTCAATGAGCTCTGGCTGGCCGATAACCTGTTGCGATAGTGCCTCTTTCAGCTGAGTAAAGCGTTGCTGCAGTGCATCCATAATAAAAATCCTTGTACAAGAAAACCGACAAAAGTGCAGAAGCACACCTTCAGGACAAAATGCTATCATTCAACAACCTGTCAGTCCAAAATCAATACAATATTGAGCTAACAGAGAAAAGCTACCGGCGGAGGTCGGGCGAAGGGAAGAGAAGAAAACCCTGCTGCTGGAAGCAATAACAGAGAGGAGGGGGACTGCAGTGGCAGTTCGGTGCTGGCAGAGGAAGGTACCTCTGGCACCATAACCGCTAAGAAATCAGAGCTATCATCAACATCCACCGCCCCGATAAAAAACGCAGACTGGGAAGTATCGAAAACAATAGTGTCAAGTTTTGCAACAGAAAAGGAAGTTAGTAAGCGGGGGCAGACCGACAGCGGACCCATCAATAGAACTCCGGCAACAAACAGACAGAAACATCGTCGGAACAAAGGCATCAATAGAACGTTTTTGAACATTTCTCACTCACCTGCAAATGGACTCACCCGATCAAACCCTTCTGGGTCTCTCAGTATTACACCCGATAAAAATCCAGGTCAAGTCACCCTTCGTGATACCTTAACACCACCAGCAGACAACTCCCATCGGCAATGATATTAATCCCCTGCCCTGCACAATATTTGACCGCAGCGGGGCTTTCAGCTCCCGGTTGCATCCAGATATTCTTGATCCCTTTAGCCGCTGCCTGCTTAACAATTTTTTCGGTGATTTCAGGTGGTGTAATCACCGAGATACTCTCAATCTCAGTGGGAAGATCTGCAACTGAAGCAACACAATTGATACCCTCAATCTGTTTCTCTTTGGGATTGACCGGGATCACCGGACGATCATTCTGCTGATAACAACGGAGCACTTTGTTTCCATATTTATCACGATTGGTTGATGCTCCGATAACTGCAAACACTGGTGATAGAAGAAATTGTTCAAGCTGTTTTTCAATCGTCATCGCTGTCTCCTTGAGCCAACTGTTTATTCAATAGCATCAGCGACTCGGGTAATCTCCAGACGCGCCAGCTCATCGCAGCGCTCATTCTCCAGGTGACCATCATGCCCCTTGACCCAGATCCAATCTATCTGATGTTTTTCAGCTAACTCCAACAACCGCTCCCAGAGATCGCGATTGGCGACCTCCTCTTTTTTCGAGTTCTTCCAACCTTTACGCTGCCAATTCTCGATCCACTCGGTCATCCCTTTGACCAAATACTGAGAGTCAGTGGTCAGGCAAACCCGGCAGGGACGTTTAAGCGCCTCCAGCCCGGCAATGGCTCCAAGCATCTCCATCCGGTTATTTGTTGTCTCAGCAGCATAACCGGAAAGTTCTTTTTCGTTCTTGCCATGCCGCAAGATCGTACCATAACCGCCGGGGCCAGGATTACCGGAACATGCACCATCAGAAAAGATTTCTACGCACCATTTATCTTGAGACATTTATTTACCCTCCATTATTTTCTACAACAACTTCTTAGCATAATCAGTCCAGAAAAATAAAAATAGCGAAAAATATGATTCAGCGGGCAGATCGGCCCACCAATATTGCCGGTTGATTTTTTTATTATCCAGGCGTATTACAGTCCACATTAACTTAAAGCAGAAAAAGGAGCATCTCGTGAATCAACCCCTGTTACATATTTTTAGAAATACTCCATTTGGACGGGAAACCCTTTTACAATCGGCTGACAGCTGTCTGAAATTAAAATTATCTCTGGATATCTTTATCCCCAAAGATCAGAAATTTCTTTTCTATTTTGGTGGCGATGTTGTTCAAGTTGACCTCGACAAGTCGTACCTTTTTGATCCGGAGACAGCCCGGGAACACGCAAGCAAAACCCTTTCCCAGGGGTCTTTGCCTGAATATAAATTTATCCACCAAGAGAGCTACACCGGAACCGGTTTACCCGACTTACCAACCGATTTTTCATTGATGACCTGCCCCCGCTCTATCAGTGATGTCAGCAGCCGGATCGGGCTTGGACATATTGGGCCCAAGGTCAGAAGAATTGTTCAACAGGCCACCTTCCCGATCCTGATCCCCGGAGCCGTTTTTAAACCCTGGCAACGAATTGTGGTCCTCTATGGCGGGTCTCCATCTGCCGGCAAAGCATTGCAATTGGCCTTCACCTTCCAGCAACGGTGTAAACTCCCGCTCCAGATTATCAGTATCGGAGATCATGCCACACTTGAGACTATGCTGGAAGATCAAGGGCTGATTGATCAGGTCAAACAGCATGACTGGCAGGTTTACTCCGGAAGCTTATTGCAAAAACATCTGTTTGAAATACCTCATGATGCACTGGTCGTGCTGGGAGCCTATGG
>JAOZQF010000026.1 GCA_029932345.1 Desulfuromusa sp.
CCGTCCATTCCCCAGTTGCTGAAGGTGATTGCCTCGATTGCCACAATCCCCACGGCTCAAATAGCGGGCCATTTCTCCTGCCGGTTGATCACAACCTGACCGAGTTGTGCGTCGAATGTCACGATCCCGATCTTTTCACCGAAGCCTATGGTCATGGTCCCGCTGTTGCTGGAGCTTGTACCCAGTGCCATAATCCCCACGAAGCCAATCAGCCTGGCTTGCTGAAAAAAGCACCTCAGCAGCTTTGCACCAGTTGTCACGAAGAGATCGCTGCAGGGATGGAAAATTCACCGGTGATTCATGCTGCGGTTAAAGATTCCAGTTGCGCTGCCTGTCATAATCCCCACAGTGCTCCGGCAGCTAAGCTATTGAGCAAAGATATCGAATCCCTCTGCATGGATTGTCATGGCGAGGTTGGACGAAAAACCAAAAAAGCCAAGGTCAAGCATGCGGCCCTGTATAGGCCGGAAAAATGCAGTGGCTGTCACGCGCCCCATTTTTCTCAATACCCGGCATTATTGGCAATGCCAGAGCAGGATGTTTGCCTCTCCTGTCATGGGAAGGATAATTACAGCAAGTCAGATCCATTGAACAACATCGCCAAAGAGATTGAGGGCAAACAGAATCTCCATGGCCCGCTGCAGGATGGGGAGTGCTCAGCCTGTCATAACCCGCACGGATCAGATCATACCCGTTTGCTCAGAGGGGCTTATCCGAAAACATTCTATCAACCTTATACCACCGGGAGTTACGATTTCTGCCTCGAATGCCATGATAAAAACCTGCTCCGATTTGCAGAAACCAGTATTTATACTGAATTCCGCAATGGCAAGCAGAACCTCCACTACCTCCATGTTTCCAATAAGTACAAGGGGCGCAGTTGTCGTGCCTGCCATCAACCCCATGCCGCCAATCTGGAGAAACTTATGAGTGAAGAAGGGGCTGAATTCGGCGACTGGCGTATCCCCACCCGTTTTATCAAAACTGACACCGGTGGCAGTTGTTCTCCCGGTTGCCACCAGACTTATGACTATGATCGGGAAGCCCCGGTCGATTACCAAAAATAATTCCAATTCCCATCGTTTAAACCTGGGCATACCACCGATATCCCGGTGATATACCCAGATAATCTTGCCTTTTTGATTTTTGTAACCGCAGGTATTGTGCTGCCATCTCGCCGGTAAAAAATATTCTTTTCTTGTTTTTCAGTCATTTCCACCTTCTGACGCATATTTCTTAATGAATTCGGTGTGGTTAGCACTAAATTTGCATTGTCGTAGTTGGACGACCATTATGCTGAAAGGTCTAGACAGTAGACAGGTTCTCCTGTTTTGCCACAGTTGTTGGTTCACCTCACGATCTGACTTGGCACCCTCTTGTTGTAGAACAAAATAGTGAGGTTTGTATTTACTGTCATCACTAAGTGACCTTGATTAGTACTCTTCACTCTCTGCAAAAGTAAGTTAAGTATGAAATCAGCTCTTATGACCCTGCTTGTTGTTTTCTTCTTGAACTTTGGCCTTAGCATGACAGCTTCTGCCCACGTTTCATGGTCGGTTCACAATATGGTCTTACGCAATGCACCAAATCAGCAAGATGATGAGGTTTGTATCTACTGCCATACTCCCCACAATGCAAAAACCGATGTAGTTCTGGACTACAATCCTCTATGGAACGGTGGTGTCCAGGATAGCACTTTTGTCCCTTACTATTCAGCAACCCTGGATGCTGAAATTGGCGATCCCCTGATCGGCCCAACGCGACTTTGTATTGGTTGTCACGATGGCACCATCGCCATCGATGTTGCCTTAGGCGGCACAGAGAGAATGATTCAAGTCCCCAAAAATATTGGTGGGGTCGTGGGTGGTGGTCACACGGCTCGGCCTGGTGACAATCTGGCCATAGATCATCCAGTCGGGTTCGATTATGTTGATGCTGCAGCAGCGGATAGCGAGATACGACCTGCGACAACAGCGTATGCAAATGGAACAATCGCCGATTATCTTTTTACCTGGGGAGCCAATGAAAACATTATGACCTGTTCGACCTGTCACGATGTTCATGCAGGCGGCACCGCTGCTGTCCAAGTCAGACTTCTCTATATGGTCAATGATGGTTCAGCACTATGTCTTGTCTGTCATATTAAATAGATGAAAGAGTAAATTCCTGAAGCCTTTAGGAGACATAGGTCAGAAGAGAAAAGTTTAATCTTAGATACCCCCCCCCTAATGGTGATATTCTCACGAAGTTAATCAGCTTGGTTTGCTAAAAAAAACTCAACGGCTCTGTACTGGCTGCCACCAACCCCATTCCACCGATCTGGAAAAGCTGATGAACGAAGAGGGAGCTGAATTTGGTGACGGGCATATCCCCATATCCAGGTAAAATGCGGGCAAATCACCCATGCAATCAAGTTCAACAGAATACAACCATGAACTTCCTGTGACCTTCATAATGGCAGAAAATAACATTTCTACCTATTTTACAGTGGTTTGCCCGTAGTTATTTATTTATAAATAAAATTGATCCCTTTGGCGCCAAGCTTGCAAACCTACCCTGATGAAAAGAGGTGTGCATGAAATTAATTAATATTCTTATGGTGCTACTTTTTACGTTTCTCTTGAGCCTGGGCTTTATTGTTACAGCTTCGGCCTCTGTCGTTAACTCAGCCCATGATTTGTCTACTCGGCCCGGCACCGTGGAAACTGACAAAATCTGTGCTTTCTGTCATATTCCCCACCACGCAAAAAATGATACGGTTCTGGACTATAATCCTCTCTGGAGTGCCGGTGTTCAAACCAGCACCAGCTTTATCCCTTACACTTCCGCCACCCTGGATGCGGACATGACCGGTGATCCTCTGGTTGGGCCCTCCCGTCTTTGTATAGGTTGCCACGATGGCACAATAGCCGTGGATATTGCACTCAAAGCAGACTCTAATAGAATGATTGCTCCGCCGGTGAGGATTGGTGTTGGTGCCACTTTAGCCAGTGATCACCCGATCGGGTTCGATTATATTGCTGCTGCTGCAGCAGACGTCGAAATCCAACCTGCTACAACGGGATTTGCAGCTGGAACTATTGCAGATTATCTGTTTAATTCTGGCGCAGAGCAAATTATGACCTGCGCGACTTGTCATGATGTTCATGAGCAGGGTGGCCCGCACGAACAGTTTCTTTATGTCAATAACACTGGTTCAGCACTCTGCCTTAGCTGTCATATAAAGTGAGCTCTTTAATAACCTGTATAAATTTCAAAGCTGATCCCTTTGGTGGTGCTGAGGGTCAACAGCCATTCTGCACACCTCCCATTAATATTCAAAAATTCAGCTCAATAAGTGGGTACCCGACGCTTAAGGGTTTTCTGCGATGGTGATATCCCCACACGACAAGACCTAAAGGCTATATCACCACCTAAAATGAGTTCAATTTCTCTGAAGTTGATTTTATGTGTGAAAGCCGCATTCTTCTAGAGCAGAAATACTTTGTCATTACAGCAACTTATAGCGTAAAGCTTGATTTTCAATAAATGTGAGCTGATTGGCATTATGCTTGCTATACAACTATCAAGAAGTAAATAATCATTAAACTGGTAATCTTGACCAGGAAAGGAGGCTTCATTTCGGTTTCGTTGAAACGGAAAGTGATCTAGGGGGAGAATTCAGCAGTATGCTGCCACATACTACCAACAGGGAGGTTTAAAAATGAAAACCATGAGAATGTTTTTAGTCTTAATCTTCGCAACTTTTTTCTTTTTGGGGTTTGCCGCAACATCTTTCGCCGTTATAGCCAACACACCCCACGACTTGAGCAGTGACTTTAGTGGATCAACTGATGAAATTTGTATCTTTTGTCATACTCCTCACAACGCCAAGGCTACTCCTACGGATTACAATCCACTCTGGAATATGGATACGCCTCTCAGTGCAGGTTACATACCCTATGCCTCAAGTACCTTTATGGATGGTGGGACCACTATTTCTGACCCGTTAGTAGGACCATCCCGCCTCTGTATGAGCTGTCATGATGGCACAATAGCCATAGATAATGCGGTGAACGGTACCTCGACAGACTACATTCAAGTGTTCAATCCTTCAACTACTGCCTTACTGGGTACAGACCTGAGCAATGACCACCCGATTGGCTTCGACTACGTTGCTGCCCAGGCTCTTGATCTTGAGCTGTACCCAGCCGGCACGGCCTATGCGGGTGGTCTTATCTCAGATTTTCTGTTCGGCGATGTCATGACCTGCGCATCATGCCACGATGTTCATGAGGAAAATGGCGTTGGGGGAATGTTCCTGCTTGTAGACAATAATGCATCAGCGTTATGTCTTAGTTGCCACATTAAATAGGTTTATCAAGCCGTGTAAAAAAAGGCCGCCAATTATGGTGGCCTTTTTTTCGACTGTAAGCTCACGGTTATAAAAGGTATCGTATTTCAAGGGTAAAAAGTCGAGTCACAGCGACTTTAAGTTATTCCAATATCGAAGACTTCAAGAACAGGATATATATATTAAATTATTGATATCTATGGATATTTCCCCTTCACTAACCCCATTTAAGAGATGATTTTCTTTCCCTTTATATGGTATTTTAACCTCTGATAAAAAATATTTTTCAGAAACTTCTTTTAGCTGGATTTATGGAGATAAAATACATGCGAGCTATCATTCTATTGATTGGGTCTCTTTTGCTGCTTGCCACTGGCTGTGCACCAACAACTGTGAAGCCATCTGGCCCGGTTTTTTTTCCACCGGCTCCAATTCCGCCCCGGATACAATTTTTATTTGGTATTGGTAATTCCCGTGACGTCGAGGGAGAGGCAGCACAGGTTTCTCTTTTTTCGATGAATGCGGTTCAAACGGATGACCTTAAAACATTCTCGAAGCCCTACGGTATCACCGCCAATGGGAGCAAAATCTATGTGGCTGATACGATTGCCGGCAGAGTAGCTGCCATCAACCTGCAACTAAAAACCTTCGTCTGGTTAAAGGGAGATTTTGGCCCGGGAAAACTGGGCAAACCGATCAATTTATCGACTGATCAGGCCGGCAATCTCTATGTGGCTGATACTGAGCGTAAAAAAGTTCTCGCCTACGATGCAGAAGGAAACTTTTTAAAAACCTATGGCTCGGGCTATGACATGAAACCGGTTGACGTTGCCGCAGATGCCAGACGACTCTACATTCTCGACATGTCGCGCCATAAAATTCTGGTATTCAATAAAGCCAACGGTGAATTGATCGAAGGACTTGGCCAGGACAGCGACAACCCTCTGGAGAAACTCTATCTGGCGACCAATATGGCCCTGACAAAACAAGGGTTGTTTTACGTGGCCAATGCCGGCACCGGATCAATCATCAAGCTAGACCGGGATGGTCATGTGCTTGGGTCTTTTGGCAAAATGGGTGACGGATTCGGACAATTCGGTCGTCCCAAAGGGGTAGCAATTGACAGCAAAAAGCGTGCTTACGTCGTCGATGCCTCCCACCAGAATGTTCAGATATTTAACCATCAGGACCGCCTGTTGATGTTTTTCGGTGATCCCGGTCTGCCACGCGGTTCCCTGAATATTCCCGCTGGTATTGACGTAACCGACCAGGATCTCGATTTTTACCAACAGTTTGCAGCGCCCGGGTTTAAGCTGGAGCAGGTTATGTTGGTTGTTAATCAGGTTGGACGCTACAAAATCAATGTCTATGGTCTCGGCAAGCAGCAGGAGATCGATTATGAAGCCTATTATAAGAAATCGATGGAAAAAATACGGAAGGAAAATCCTGAACAGCTTAAGAAAAAGAAATAGAAACTGCCATCAAAAGTGACTCTCATGAAGATACTGTATCGTCATAAAAAACCAGCGAACCGGTGGAGCTGACACTGATGGTGTGGAAATTTTTGCCTGCCCTCTTGTTTGCCTTTTTATCCTGTTTTCTGCTCGCCAGTTGTAGCGACCCGACGACCAGACACAAAGTTCTCAGTACGATCTTTGACGGAGTCCCCTCACTTCCTCCGGCCGGAGAAATGTGCAACGAATATTACCATGAACGGGTGGCTGCTGAAACTGAAGGCCGTGAAATGGCAGATGTAAACGCTGATACCGACCAAGATAGACGCTCATCACATAAACCCTACAAAGAGAAGAAGTGCAAAGATTGCCATTCTAAAAACAAAAATATCAATGCCGGACTTATTGCTCCGAAACGGGAACTGTGCGGGGTTTGTCACCAGGACTTTGTCCAGGGGGATAACATTCACGGACCGGTTGCTGTGGGTGACTGCCTGGCTTGTCATTTGCCCCACAATTCACCATATCCATCCCTATTGAAAGAAGATCCGGACAAAGTCTGTGACCTCTGCCATCAGGAATCTCGTCTTGCTGCAGCCATGCATGAACGGTTTGTTGTCAAAACGATCAGCTGTGGCGAATGCCATGACCCGCATGCAGGAGATGCGCGTTACTTTCTGAAATAATATTGCCTGGTATCGACATCAATTTGATTGGGAGACGGGGATCGGGATCATGTTGCGCTTTCGGTTAAAAGGACGAAAAATATCCCAATTTTATCTTCTGATTCTACTATTGTTTCTGGGATTTATTCTGTCACCAAAACCGGCTGCAGCAGCAAGAAAAAAAGTTATTTTTCAATTGTCCAACTTTCGACATTGGACTGAGATTACATACGACTACAACGGTAAGACCTACAATAACGACACCGGCCCAGGTCGGAATTCTCAGGACCACGAACTGGAGGAGACCTACCATCTGGAAATTGATTATGCCATTCTTGACCGTGAACTTGCCAATGGCAGTCTGGCTGTGGATCTGGGGCTAGATCAAACCTATGAGAATGAGGACGATGGAATTAATAGCAATGGCAGTAGTGCCGGTTTTATCGGGGAGTACTTATTCAATATGATTGCCTTTGAGCGACGTTTTTATCCAATCAGTTTGATGTCCAATTTGGCTAAGGAAAGGGTCTCCGCTCCGTTCACCGAAAACTACGATACAACCCGTCAAATTCTGGCTGCTGATATTTCACTGCAAAGCAGTTTTCTGCCGACCCGATTCAGTTATAACTACAGCACACAGGACACCTCAGGCTTGAATATCGACCGTGAACAAAAAAGGGAAGAGTTTTCTCTCAACGCCAATTCCGCCAGTGGTGATTTCAGCGAAACCTGGCTGGACGCCAAAACCAGTCACGGCAGAACCGATTATTCCGATAACGAGAAGTCTTCGACCCGAAAAGATACCGATGAACTGAACCTGCGCAATTTTCTGCAGTGGGGTCCGTTAGAAGAAAAAAATTCCCTCGTTTCACGCTACCGGTTCGTGGACGATACCGGCACCTCGGAACTACGAACTGAACAGTGGGATGAGAATCTTGAGTTGCAGCTTGGGAAGGCGTTATCTACGGGGTTTTCTTATAGCTACCAAACCATCAAATCACCAGATCAGGATCGACAGCAGAAACAAGGAGATGCCTGGGTTGAACATCAACTATTTGACAGCTTGACTACGAGCTTTGAATATAACGCTTATCATAACGACTATCTGTATGGGAAAGAACAGGATTGGCAGTACCAGGGCAACATCAGTTACAGCAAAGACCTGCCATGGGAAAGCCACTTAAATCTGTCGTACACACATTCTTATAGTGAAAATGATACAAATTTTGATGAACAACAACTGATGGTCACAGATGAATCTTTTCTTGTTACCATCTTTCTGTCAGGCTTTCTGGATCATTTGGATATTATTCCTGAAAGTATCGTTGTCTACAATGCCGATCGTTCAATTATTTATGATCTTGGCACCGAATACCTGATCAATATTATTGGACGGCGCACGGAATTGGAAATAATCGGTGGCGGGATTGTAGCCGGTGATGTCCTGTCGATTGACTACCTCTACCAGGTCAATAATTCCCTTAAATATTCAACCACCGGGAATTCACTATCAGCATCTTTGAGTTTGCTCGGTCACCGCTATCAGCTCTATGGAAATTTAAGCAAAATCGATCAGAATTTGATTTCTGGGGAGGCTGATGTTACTCCCTTGACACAGCAAACTTTTGCACAGATCGGGCTGGATGGAAATTGGGAACAGATCTCTTTTGGAACCAGCTATCGCTATCAGGATTCAACTAACAATACCGATAAAACTACCGAAGCCTTTGTCAATTACCTGCTCAGAAAAAATCTCAGTTACCTCAATTTACGGGTGATGGAACGTTACACGTTGACTCAAGATCACGACAGTCTAAATGGGGGATCCAGCGATGTTGAGAATAGAAATTTTTTGTCATTCAATTCTGATTACCGCAGGCAGCTGCGTCGTAACTTGACCCTGAATCTGCGTGGACGGGTTATCGATATTCGTGGGCTAGGCGATGATCGGAATGACATTTTCCTCGGTATGAGTTTTGAGTTACGTTGGTATAAGTTTGAGTTGCGGTTGGAGGCAAATGCCACTTGGGAGATTTATGATGACAGAGACTCAAGAGAAGACTCTGTTTCTTTCAAAATCAGACGTTATTTTTAACCTATTTTATGAGGAAAATATGCGCAATATTTGCATCTCTAAATTACTTTTTTTTGCCTTTCTGGGGTTATTGTTCCTGCCAGCATGTGCGGAAAAGGGATCGGTTGAGAACTTGGCTGAAAAGATTAAACTTGTCTGGCCGACACCTCCGCAGGAAGCAAAAATAGAGTGGGTCAAAGAATATAAAATGCTTGAAGAGGCGGCACGAAAAGGGTTCTGGGGAAAGATCGGTGATTTTTTCCTTGGCCCTAAAATAGCCCATATCACTCGACCTTACGGTGTTTGTACCGATGACGGAAATTTGCTTTTTATTGCTGATACGGGGTCCTCGATCATCCATGTATTTGATATGGAAAAAGGACACTATCGGTTGATCGAAGGGGATGAGAATGTTCCTCTGTCAACACCCATCGGGTTGACTTATGTCGATGGTTCTCTCTACATCACCGATTCTTCTCAAGGTTCAATTCTGCAATACGATCTGCAAAATAAATCTTTGAGCCGTTTGATCTCCATGAATATTGGTCGACCAACGGGGATTGCATTCAGTGAATTGGACCAGCAACTCTATGTTTCTGATACCGTTGCCCATCAGGTGGTGGCTTATAACCGTGCCGGAGTTGAACAGTTCCGGTTTGGAGAGCGTGGAACCGGAGAGGGACAATTCAATTTCCCGACCGATCTCTGGATTGATGCAAGTGGTAAAGTTTACGTCACCGATGCACTCAATGCACGAGTTCAGATTTTTTCGGCTACAGGAGAGTTTCTCACTGAATTTGGTCAATTGGGAGACACCCCCGGAAGTTTCTCTAAGCCCAAAGGGATCGCTGTAGATCAACATGGGCATATCTATGTTTGCGATGCTCTGTTTGATGCCGTTCAGATTTTTAATGGAGCGGGACAACTGTTAATCAATTTTGGTGACAATGGAACAAGGCCGGGTCAGTTCTGGATGCCTTCGGGAATTTTCATCGACCGGCAGAATCGGATTTATGTTGCAGATACCTACAACCGAAGAGTTCAGGTGTTTCAATATCTCGACTAGCACGGAGCATTTTCGGAGGATTCTATGAAGTGTCGCACGATTAAATGTTTTTTCATCCTGATCTGCTTGATGGGGGTGGCATTATTTGCGGTTCAAAGCCATAGCGATATATTAAACACCAAGCACAACCTTTCGGTCAGTGGTCCGGGAACAATCACCGCAACAGATGAAGATCAAATCTGTATTTTCTGCCATACCCCACACCATGCAACCTCAGTTACGCCACTCTGGAATCGCCAGTTGAGCGGGGTGATCTATAATCTTTATGGCTCTTCTACTCTGGTTTCTGAACCAGGTCAACCGACTGGGGCTTCACGTCTCTGTCTGAGTTGCCATGATGGTACTATTGCCATCGGTATGTTGGAAGGGATGACCGAACCGATACCATTAACCGGGGGGATAACAGCCATGCCTACCGGGTTGTCAAATCTGGAAAGCGATCTTTCTGATGATCACCCGATTTCCTTTGCCTACACCTCCACTTTGGCGGCTCAGCGGGGAGAATTACAAAATCCACAAATGCTTCCCCAAGAAGTCGATCTGGAAGACGGACAGATTTTACAATGTACCAGTTGTCATGATCCTCATAAAGATCTACACGGTAAATTTCTGGTCATGAGCAATCTCAATTCGGCCCTCTGCGTTGCCTGCCATGTCAAAACCGGCTGGCTGTCCAGTACCCACGCAACAGATGCAGACACTGCCGAGCAGGGATGTGAAAATTGTCACCAACCCCATGGCGCTCCCGGAGCAAAGCATCTATTGCAGAGTGCCACTGAAGAAGGAACCTGCCTGACAAATTGCCATAACGGGATAGGCGATGGCATCAATATCCAGAGTCCAAGTGATCAATTCTACAATCACCCGATGAATTATGCCACCGGAGTTCATGACATTACCGAAAACCCCTTGACGATGGACGAGCATGTGGAATGCGCCGATTGCCACAACCCGCATCAGGTCAACAATCAGGGTTCGCCATTGGATGACCCCCCAAATGTTAACGGCCGACTGACTGGAGTTAAAGGAATCAGTATTTCAGGCGCGGTGCTTGATCAAGCTGACAATGAATATGAGGTCTGTTTCAGTTGTCATGCCGATAACGCTTTTGTCGGTAGCTCTATCGTTCCACGAGGGATTCAAGAAACCAATGAACGGCTCAGATTCGATCCTGACAACCCTTCTTTCCATCCTGTTGCAACTTTCGGTAAAAATTTCAACGTGCCGAGCCTCAGACCGGGCTATACCGAATCAAGTATGATCTACTGTACCGATTGCCATGGTAGTGACAGCAGCGTAAAAGCTGGCGGCACAGGAGCTGATGGGCCGCACGGATCGATATATCCGCATATTTTAATCGCTCGGTATGAGCAGGATACCTATCCGCTCAGTTACAATGTGACTAACTACGCCCTTTGCTTTCGTTGCCATGACCCTGACGTATTCTTAACTCAAGACGGGTCGGGCACAAACTTCAGTAAAGGTTCAAAAAATATCCATAATACTCATGTCATTCGATGGGAGCAGCCATGCTCCGTTTGTCATGACCCACATGGGGTACCGGTGGATCGAGGTGCCACAACAACCAACAACGCACATCTGATTAATTTTGATACCCGTTTTGTTGATCCGGCAACGGCTGTCTACGATTCAGTGGCCAAAAGCTGTAGCGTGAGCTGCCACAATAGAAATCCCAAAACTTATTGATGGCTGAAGGTCATCACTGTTACAGGGGTCAAAAAAGGTTAGAAGACCGTCCATGGATAGTCAAAGAGCGATTAAATTGAGCTTCAATCCCTCTTTTCAGGTTAAATATTTCATTGTCGTAAAGTTTATCAATCATTTTATTCAGGAGTCTTAAATGCCTAAATCGCTTGTTTTGTTATTTTTTATTATGGCCGCAAGTTTGAACCTTTTCTGCAGTACGGGAAACGTTCTGGCGGAATCGACCATCATTGCAAAGGTTGCTGATACCCCCGTGACAGTTTATGAACTGAACCGGGAAATGCAGAGAATCCTGCCATTGAATAGCAGCTTTCATGGTGGGATTTCTGAAGAAAAAGTTGCTGAAGTGAGAACAGAGTCTCTGGATAACCTGATCGATCAAGGCTATAAAGTCCAGTACGCTTTAGCACAAAAGATTTCCGTTTCAAAAGCTGATCTGGACAAGCGGCTGAAAACAGTTCACAAAAAATTCCCAACGCCTGAGGCCCTGCAAAAAGCGCTCGGTGCGGAACATTTGGAAGATTTTTATGCATCTGTCTCGAGAATATTACTGGCAAAAAAAGCTGAAGAGATGGCTGTAGGATCAAAATCAAAACTCTCTGAAACTGAAGTTCGTGATTTTTATGAACAGAACAAGAGGATGTACAATCGACCAAAACAATATCGGGCCAGTGTCATTCTTATCAAGGTTGATCCGTCACGGATTGCTACTGATAAAGAGCCAGCACAGCTGAAAGCTGAAAACTTGGCGGAACAAGCTAAAGCTGGGGAGGATTTCTATAATCTGGCCTACTACAACTCTGATGATCGAAGTAAAATGGTTGGTGGCGACATCGGTTATTTCCACACTGGACAGATTGTGAAGGAGATTGAGGATGCTATAGCCGATTTGCAACCGGGGGAAGTTGCTGGCCCGGTTGAAACTCTGCAAGGATTTAATATTATTAAATTGACCGAACTGAACGAACCCAAGCAGCTTTCGTTCGAAGACGTTAAGGTTAAGATTCGTCATCGTCAGGAGAAAAAAAAGTATGATGTTCTCTATAAAATCTGGATGACCGGGCTAAAGGAACGCTATCAGCAGGAAGTATATCCTCAGGAAACAACCTAACCCAGGGATTCTCCCCTGACCGCCCCCTGCAAAAGGGGCAACGGTCAGGGTAAAAATCAGATCTGATAGTCTGCTGGGACGGTGACAGCCTCTCTTTGTGCAATTTCAGCAGTTTTGTTCTGATCGACCGATAAATTTCCCCATGCTTCGACATTTTGCCCCTCCTGATCACCTGTAGCCTCAATCAGGGGAATCAACACCACAAAAGTTGTTCCCACATCGACAATGCTGTTCGCATAAATAATGCCACCATGGATTTTTACAATCCCGTAAGTGATTGACAACCCAAGTCCGCGCCCTTTCCCTTGACCCTTGGTGGTATAGAACGGATCAAAAATATGCTCCAGTTCTTCACGGCTCATCCCATGCCCGGTATCTGTGATTATCAGTTTGACATGTTTCCCAGGGCTTAGCTCCGGGTATTGGTGGATTCTCTCGATGGGAATATCCATGCTTGAAAGACTGATTTCCAAAAGTCCACCGGTCACCTGCATCGCGTCTCTGGCATTGGTACAGAGGTTCATAATTACTTGATGAATTTGTTTCGGGTTGCCGGCAATCTGGCCAAGATTCACAGTGACATCATTTTTCATCTTAATTGTTGACGGCATCATTGCACGGAACAGGTTCATACTCGCTTGCACTAAATCTGATATTTTGAGTGGTTGCTTGGGCTTTTCCCGCTGTTGGTTGATTGCCATAAATTGTTTGATGGTCTTTTTGCCCCGGATTGCCGCTTTATGAATTCGTAACAGGTTTTTCTGCGCAGACTCTTCATCCTGATCCTCAATTAATCCGACTTTTGAATTAGCCATAATGATCGCGAGGATATTGTTGAAGTCATGCGCCATTCTTCCTGATATCATCGACAACGCCTCCATCTTTTGAGTCTGGCGAAGCTGTCGCTGCAATTGGACTTCCTGACTGATGTCCCTGACCGTGACAACATACCTGACCACCTGATCGGAGCTATCAAGCACCGGTGCTATTCTGGCATCGATATCGTGCTCATTTCCGCCCCGGTCTTTATTGACAAAATGTCCAGTGGTGAGGGTATTTGTCTCAAAGGCTCCCGAGACTGCCTGGTAAAATGCAGGGTTGCGCTTGGAGCATTCAAAATCATGAATGCTGACTCCGACCCCTTCATCGGCTGGAATTCCACACAACTTGATAAAGCTCGGATTGAGATATTCTATAGTTCCACTCGGATTAAAGGTGATAACTCCATCAGAGGTTTGTTCAGTGACCGCAGCAAGCATCAGTCGGTGTTCTATCTCTTGTTTACGTTCAGCCTGCAACCTCAAGGTCTTTATTCCATAGGATAAATCTCCAGCTAGTTCTTCCAGAAGTAAGGCTTCTTCCTTCTCAAAAGCATTCGGTTTTGTATCAAAAATAACCAGAGCACCAAAAGTATGTGTATCATCCTGTAATGGGAGAGAAATGCAGGAGGTATAATCACATTTTTTAGCCGCTTCCTGACAATGTTTATAGCGTGGATCGGTCATCAGATTCTGAAAAATCACTGGTTTCCCGGTACGAATACTTATTCCTGCGGGCCTTTGTCTGTTCTCGGTATTGGACCAGGTGGTCTCGAAACTTTCAAAAAAGCAAACGTCATCTCCCCAGTGGGTCTCTACCCGGAGTGTTTTTTGTGGGTCATTTTCAGCAAAAGCAACCCATGCCATGCGATGTCCCCGCACTTCAACACAGATACGGCATATTTCCCGCATCAACATCGTCTCGTTATCTGCTTTGATCATTGCTTTCGTGCAACCACTGTAACTTTTTACTGCACGAGTCATATTTCCCAATGACTGCTGTAATTCTGTCCTGGTTGAATTCCAATAATATAACAACAGGTAGAGCAGACCTGATGAAATAACGATAAAACACCAGTAACAAGGGCCAACAGAATGTTTCACTATTGAGGTCTGAGGTTGAAAGAACCCAAATAGTTTATCTGAATATAACGCCCAAATTCCCCCTATTCCGAAATAACCAATGGTTATTGTCAGACGGTTTAGCCGTGGGGATATCAATAAATTCTTCAATGCTTAAGGCCTCTCTAAAATATATTTCCCTACTTAAATCATGTCATCAGGAAATGATCTGCCGAATGTGGTAATCGGTCTTTTTTCTCTTCTTATCTTCATTAAGTATCTTTCTGGCCAATAAAACCCACATTTCCCATGAACCTTCAGCACATAAATTGTTGTTTACCGAGGATGCAATATACCAATCAGTGTCTCTGCTTCCCTGAATTAATAGCGCTCCCGTAGGATCTGGTGCTGTTACTTTTACGATTTCCATCGACATTTTTCAGCCCTTTCTTCTTTCAACAACTCATAGTATTTAAAAACCGCTTGCTGGTTAAATCCAGAACAGCATCGTTGTTAAGCAACTTAATCCAAATCATGAGCTGCTCCGTGACATTCACTACAAGTTGAAAATTTCTTATGGATTGCAATGGCATGAGGTGTGCCGTGGCAATCTTCACAGGCCGGTATCCGTCCATGTTGATTGCTATGACATTCAGCGCAATTTAGCTCACCATGCTTTCTTTGAGTCTGTTCCAGAAGAACCGTGACCCCGCCATGACAGGGTGAACATAAAGATGTTGGAACATCATCGGTATAGACAATATCAAGGGGTTTGTGCGGACCGTGGCAGCTCTGACAACTCTCCTCTGCCATTGCAACCGCATGTGATCCATGACAGGAGAGACATTCTGGCAGTTCACCGTGTTCATGGTGGCAGTCGGTACAAACCAAAGTACTGTGATAGCTGGGAAACCCGGTTAATTCCTCCCCCTGAATCTCATGACAGGTCAGACATTCTGCATGGGCTTTTTTCGGCAGTTTGATTTCAAGTGGCCGATGTGGATTCTGATGACAGTTCAGACATTGTAATTGATCGTAGTGCGCTGTTTCAGAATGGCATAGACTGCAACGCGAAATATTTTCAAAACTTTTCGGTTTATGCCCAATATGGCAGTCATTACAGCTGATTTCAGTGTGATGTGCCATCCCGGCTTCAGCAATATCGTCAGCCTCCTTGATATGACAGTGACGGCAGAAAGAATTATCATCTTGCAACTTTGTATCAGTGTGGCTATCCGCCCCCCAAAGGGGAAATGGAGTGGCACTGAGCAGGACAAATGCAAGAATTAGTTTACCAATACGGATACTCACACCCTCTCCATCATAACGAATAGTTATCAGTTTTTCTTGACCGGCAAATCATGAACATCCAGATGACAGTCCAGACATCTTGGGTATTTTTCCAGCAGTTTTGCGCTGTGCGAAAGAGAAGATGTATGGCAATCATTACATTGTGGAATCTGTTTGTGTTGCGTGTGACACTCGGCGCAGGTGAGCTGACCATGCTTACTTGGTGTCCCCTGCCATTTCACAAAAACACCATGGTGGCAGCTATCGCAGGTTCTCAGGTCGGTGTTCTTGTTCAGGCTGATTGCAAGGGGTTGATGAACATCGTGGCAAGTTGCGCAACTGGTAAAAGTTTGGGTTGAATAGTGTGGTTGATGACACTCATTGCATGATGGAACATTCCCATGTTGAGTGTGGTGACAATTGCTGCAACTCATCTCAGTATGATGGCTGGGGAGGGTTGCCAGCTGAGTTGCCTGCTTGTTATGGCAATCAGAACAGTAATTTTCCACGGCTCCGACAGGTGGTCCTTGTTGCGCTGCATGTGGGTTCTGATGACACGACTGGCAACCCAGGTGTTTTTCTCCATGCACCTGAATGTGACAAGTGGCACATTGGGGCATGATAGCGGCATAATTGTCTTTCAGTGGACTATAGGCATGAAAAACTGTATGACACTCACGACAGTCGAACTGGTGTCTTCCCCCGGCTCTTTTAAGGTCGGAATAATGGGACGGATGGCACTGGCCACACTGCTCCAAAGTCAACGGCTGTGGGCCCATCGCATAGAGTGACGCATTCTGTTGAGGGAGACTATCCTTCCGCTCAACAGGTTGAACCGGGGCAGCAAATGCCACCCCGTAAGAGAAGAAAAACAGAATAAGGATATACAGCAATCGGCAGAAAATCATTTTATTTACTGCTCAGATTATCCAGGTCGTGGGCAGTATTATGACAACTTCCACACTCTGGGAACTTGCTGTGTATACCTGCAGCATGTGGCGTGCCATGACAATCGCTGCACTGTGGTACAGTTTGAT
>JAOZQF010000131.1 GCA_029932345.1 Desulfuromusa sp.
ACCCCGGTTATTTACACAGCCGGGGTATTAATACATAAAATTTAATTTGTCAAATTATTAAACTGTCCAGGTATGACCTGATTGCATGATGTCATCCATACTGCGACCACGTTTTGCCTTAACCGCGTCGAGCTGCTCGAAAACCATATCATCGTAGGTTTTCTTTCGGTCATTGGCATAGATTATACCAAAGGCCAATGGCAAACCGTCATCGGGACGCATACCAGAGAGGATTGAAGCCATTTCAGCGTTCTTCTCGTCATGTACCAAGATGTCAGCATCATCAACTCGATCAACCTTAACAGCCTTAATGCCAAAACCATCCTGAACCAGACAGAATTGCTTATCAACACCAAAAATCATTTTTTCGCCATGACTTAGTATGATATGAAAATCGGCACCATGTTCTTTATTAGTCAATTTGTCATGGGCACCTTCATTATAGATAACACAGTTGGCATAGATTTCCATGAAACTGAAGCCCTTATGTAAAGCCCCACGCTCGCAGACTTCTACATTCAACTTCATATTTTTATCAATGCCCCGGGCAACAAAAGTACCACCCAGGCTGATAGCAACCTTTGCGGGAGTCATGGGATAGTCAAGGACCCCGTAAGGGCTGGTTTTCGAAACTTGACCCATCTCAGACGTTGGTGAATACTGTCCCTTGGTCAAACCATAGATCTTATTATTAATCAGAACGTAATTCAGGTTAATATTACGACGGATTGCATGGATGAAGTGATTACCACCAATCGCAGTAGAGTCACCATCACCAGAGATGACCCATACATCCAGATCAGTATTAGCTACTTTCATACCGGATGCCACAGCTGCAGCACGACCATGAATCGTGTGAAAACCATAGGTTTCCATGTAGTACGGGAAACGACTGGAGCAGCCGATACCGGAAACAATTGCGACTTCATCACGAGGCTTACCCGCAGCGACCATGCCGCTACGAACTGCATTCATAATGGCAAAATCGCCACAACCTGGACACCACTTTACCTCAGCATCTGAAGCAAAATATTTTTTAGTTAGTTGAGTATCTGCCATGGTTTTATTCTCCTAACATTTCGTTAACTTTGTCGATAACCTCATACTCACGGAAGGGGTCGCCCTGTACCTTAGAGAGAGATTCTACATCAACCAGGAACTTGGCGCGCAACATCAAACTCAGTTGCCCCATATTGAGCTCAGGCACCAGAACCTTATCAAAGCGGCTGATAACTTCACCCAAGTTTGGCGGGAACGGCCATACCCAACGCAGATTAACACCAGAAACCGGTTTACCCTCTGCAATCAGACGGTCAACCGCACCTTTAACTGCACCAAAAGTACCACCCCAGCTGATAACCAGAATCTTGTTAGACTCTTTACCATTCACTTCAACTCCGGGCAGAACCTTGGCAAGATTATCAACCTTGGCCTTACGGAATTCAGTCATTTGCTGGTGAACTGCTGGATCATGGCTAACTGCGCCAGATTCATTTTTTTCCAGAGTTCCAATGCGGTGTTGGCAACCTTTTGTTCCTGGAATAGCCCAGTCACGTGCTAAGGTTTCAGGATCGCGCTTATAAGAGACATACTCCTCACCCGGATGAGCTTCAGGAACCCAGAAGTTAACATAGGGTCGCAGGTCTTCCAGCTCGGACATCTTTGGAACTTTCCAAGGGCAGCTACCCTGACCAATATAACCATCAGTTAAAACAATAACTGGGGTACGGTATTGCAATGCAATTTTAGCAGCCTGGAAGGTGGCATCAAAACAATCAGCAGGGCTGTTAGCAGCAATGATTGGCATATAACTGTCACCATTGCGACCAAACATCGATTGCAGCAGGTCAGATTGCTCAGTTTTCGTCGGTAGACCCGTAGAAGGACCACCACGCTGGACGTTAACAATAACCAGAGGAACTTCCAGAATTATTGCCATACCAGCTGCTTCTGTTTTCAGTGCCAGACCAGGACCAGAAGTTGTGGTAAAGGCAAGGTTACCTGCACAGGAAGCACCAATAGCAGTACAAATACCGGCGATCTCATCTTCCATCTGCATGGTGACTAAATCAACATCTTTCATTTCAGATGCGTAGTGAAGCAGATCAGTTGCCGGAGTAATCGGATACGAACCGATAAAAGGCTGTAAACCAGCTTTTTCTCCAGCTGCGGCTATGGCTAGAGCAGCGGCATCATTACCGGTGATATTCCGGTACAACCCTTTTTCAATTTGTGCTGCACCCAGGTCGTAGCGCTCCTGAAACATGATGGTGGTTTCACCGTAATTCAGGCCGGCTTTAAAAGCGAGAGTATTGGCTTGTGCAACTTTAAGTAACGGTTTTTTGGCTTTAGGACCAAATTTTTCCTGAATGAAATCCAGAACCAATTGCTTTTCTTTGTTGAACAACCAGCACAAAACACCCATGACAAAGAAGTTTTTACAACGATCTTTAGCTGCGACAGGCAATTCCATCTCGGCCAAAGCTTCTCGAACCAAGGTGAACATTGGAATGGCTTTAACATCGTAGCCATTCAAGCTACCGTCTTCAAGGGGGTTACTCGTATAACCAACTTTTTCCATCGCTTTTTCAGTGAAGGAATCAGAGTTGGTGATAATCATCCCGCCAGCTTTAACAAACTTGGAGCTGTGCATGACTGCTGCCGGGTTAAATGCAACCAGAACGTCCGGTGCATCACCTGCGGTATAAATCTTGTGATCACCCAGACACATCTGGAAACCTGAGATACCGGCAACGGTACCAGCGGGAGCCCGGATTTCTGAAGGGTAATCGGGAAGGGAGTTAACATCATTACCGTCCAAAGCAGCCAGAGCGGTAAGCTGATTTCCGATAAGCTGCATGCCATCACCGGAGTCACCGGTAAATTTAATGACAATCTGCTCAGCACTAGTGAGTTTTGCGTTCTCTGCCATACTGTCTCCTGTTAATAAAGAGATGTTTCAAGAAATTTGCTGCAAAAAAAAACAGCAATCAAACGTCAATACCGATTAAACGCGAACCATATAGCACTAACTGCGAATACGATGCAAGTATATATAAATCAATATACTAATTTTAGGCAGAACCTATTTAGTCTGGCTAAAACCAATGTCAGGTTAGATAAAAAAACAACAAATTACCGTTTCTGACACACGACAAGGGCAACGTTTCCATTGCCCTTGTCGTTATTCCCAGCTGCTAGTTGATTCGCTATTAGCTGTTCAATACGTCTGCTAAGTCAGGAAGGATGGTTGGTAGCTCGTCAATAAGTCCTTTAACTGCAGCAACAGAGTTGTCAAATAATGCTTGCTCTTCAGCATCCAGTTCAAACTCGATAATACCTTCAATGCCATCAGATCCCAGGATACAAGGAACACCGACATAATAGTTGTCAACGCCAAACTCACCCTTGAGAAGAGCACAAGCAGGAAGAACCCGCTTCTGGTCACGCAGGATAGCTTCGGCCATAGCGACTGCAGAAGAGGCAGGGCTATAGAAAGCAGAACCATTACCCAGCAGCTTAACAACTTCACCGCCGGCAGCTTTAGTCCGCTCAACCATGGCAGTCATCACCTCTTTGGCTTTTGTTTCGTCACCATACTTACGAACCAACTGCTCCATAACCGGAACACCATTAACGTTAGCATAACGGACGATAGGAACCATGGTGTCGCCGTGACCACCAAGAACCATAGCATTGACGTCACGTACCGACACACCCAGTTCCCAAGCGATGAAGGCACAGAAACGGTTGGAATCAAGAACACCAGCCTGACCAATAACACGCTCTGGTGCGAAACCGGTCACTTTTTGACACAGGGTCACCATGGCATCAAGTGGGTTGGAGATGATAATAACAATGGAATCAGGAGCGTACTGCTTGATTCCTTCAGAAACCTGACTCATGATCTTGGCATTAACACCAAGCAGGTCATCACGGCTCATGCCAGGCTTACGTGGCAGACCAGCGGTAACGATAACAATATCAGAACCTGCGATATCGGCGTAGCTATTGGTTCCCTTGAGATCCACATCAAACTGATCGTTACGACCAACTTCTGCGATATCCAGCATTTTACCCTGAGGCATGCCTTCAACGATATCAAACAGGACAACATCACCCAATTCACGCAGAGCACAGAGTTGAGCCAGAACACCACCAATTTGTCCGCCACCGATCAAAGAAATTTTATTTCTTGCCATTGTCTCTCTCCTTATCTAGGAAAATTTAAAATAGGATCGGGATAAATTATTTACCCCGATCCTGCCTAAGTTCTTAAGCTAACTACATTGCATCAATAATTGCATTCAGGGTTGCACTTGGGCGCATTGCCTTTGCCGCCTTAACTGGATCAACCTTAAAGTAACCACCGAGATCAACCGGGGAACCCTGGCAATCAATTAGTTCAGCATCAATCTTCGCAGCATTTGCGGCAAGGTCAGCTGCAACCTTAGTAAAGCGCTCTTTCAGCTCAGCATCTTTGTCTTGAGCGGCAAGAGCTTGTGCCCAGTAAAGAGCCAGATAGAAACTACCGCCACGATTATCAATCTCTTTCACCTTACGGGAAGGTAATTTCTGATTTTCCAGATAACCACTGATACCAACGTCCA
>JAOZQF010000027.1 GCA_029932345.1 Desulfuromusa sp.
TAACCATGAGTCAAACAATCAAAATCAAATATGATCTCAGTGAAAAAGACTGGCGGACCTTCTACAACACCTACTATATGTCCGACAAGCGGTTCAAACTCCGCTTTATCTACGGTACCGGCTCCTGGGTTGTTGGCGCAGCCGGTCTGTTGGGACTGTTCGATAACGATCTGGTTGCCTTCGGTATGATCGCTTTTGGCCTCTACTGCGTTTTTGCCCGACAGTTTCTGGTCAACAAAGCCGTTAAAAAAATCAAAGCTAAGCCGCAATTCCCCGGAACAATTGATTACACCATCGATCAGGATAAAATTGCCGGAGTGGAGCAGGAAAAAGAGTTTGAGTTTAATTGGGAGACATTTTACGGCTACCGGGATGCGACTCCGGGGCTGCTGTTATATCTCAAAGAGGCAGCTTTCTTCTTCATCCCCAACGAAGCTATTTCGGCAGATGAGAAACAAGAGATTATCAACTTCCTTCGCTTAAATAAAGTTCTGGATCTGGCAACAAAATAGCCATGCTAAAACGGGACAACAAATGATAAAAAAAGTACTATTCGTTTGTGTCGAAAACTCATGTCGGAGTCAGATGGCTGAAGCCTTTGCAAAAACACATGGGGAAAATGTATTAGAATCATACAGCGCTGGTTCACGAGCATCAGGAAAGATCAACCAGAAGGCGATTAAATCAATGCAAGAAACAGGTTATGATTTAGGAACTCATAAATCAAAATCTCTCAGTGCTATTCCTGACATTGAGTATGATTTTGCTATTACGATGGGGTGTGGTGATGAGTGTCCCTATGTCAGGGCGAAACAAAGGCAGGATTGGGTTATTCAAGATCCTAAAAATATGAATCAACAAGAATTTAATAAAATAAGAGACCGCATTGAGGAGAAAATCTTGTCACTCATTAAAAATCAAGAGTTACAGTAAGCACAGGACGCTTCCAAGCGTTTACGGGCTATGCAACGAGGATAGTTCGAGTGACAAAACAGTGGACAGAAAAAGGCTCACAAATTACCTATTGTGAGCCTTTTTATATTCATCAATTTTGTACCGACAGGTAATCAATGAACCTGAACAACTTCCTTCACTTCTGGAATCTGCTCCATCAGGTTACGCTCAATTCCCATTTTTAAAGTCATGGTCGACATCGGGCAGGAACCACAGGCCCCGGTCAATTTGACACTGACCACTCCATTTTCCGAAACATCTACCAGCTCAACATCGCCGCCATCAGCTTGTAGCATGGGACGAATCAGGTCTAAAACCTCTTCAACACGTTCTTTCATCAGCTGTTTCCTCCGTTAAATTTATGTTGCACTTCACTAATTGTGAGTTTATTGGTTAAGTATAGCTTCTATTTTGTTTATTTTGCAAGTGCTGTTATCGGGCATGACTTAAAACTTACCCGCTGGCATTCCAATATCACGGATACGCTTACAGCAAAGGAGTTCCGGCTGGCCAACATTTTTCCCCTGAATAAGCACTTTGAAACTTTCACCCATCCCCCCTTCCGGCAGGATCAGGGTTTTTAAATTCATCCGTAATGCCTGGGCTTTATTGGGATCTGTTTCACGACTTTCCAGCTCAATCAACATCTCCAAAAAGCCGAGACCCATTAAAAATTGGTACTGTCGACCAAAATAGAGACTCTCTAAATTTTGTTGCCGGCCAATTTTCTCTAAAGCGGTAAAATCAACATGGGCAGTGATATCCTGACGACCCACCCGCTGATAGGGATTTTCATTGGTTTGATGCTGATGATAGCAAAGCAAAGTTCCAGCGTGCCGATCGGGGGCATACAGTTCCGCTGCCAGATAACCATAATCAATTGTCAATACAAACCCGCGCGCAAGAACTCCTGCAACCTGGCGCATCCAGTCAGTAGCGGCAAGATTGACTTCACAGCGGTTGCCTTCGGCGGGTTCAATTTCCACCAGTTGAAAATATTCTTTGATTAAATGGGTAGAGAGGGGCCTGAGCTCTTCGCTAAAATTTCCATCTTTATGGACAACGTATACTTCCCGCAGTTCTCCAGCGTGTTTTTCGATCAGGTGAACAGGAAAGGCATCAAGTAACTCATTACTGATAAAACACCCCTGGACCTGCTGCAGTTCCGCCAATTCACTCCAAACAACCCGCCCGGCAACACAATGGTGTTGCAATAGTTGTTCCTGCCGCTGACGGTTATCAGGGCTGATTTCAATCAGCCGATACTCAAGAGAGGCGTAAAACTGGGGAGCCGTTTCTGCCAGGGCATCAAGGATATCGAGACACAAGTGCCCCTCCCCGGCCCCCTGCTCAACAATGACAAAACTCCCCCGCCCCAAAAGCTGCCACATCTGTTCCAACTGCCGGGCGATCAATCTGCCGAAACATGAATGGACACTGGATGAGGTAAAAAAGTCCCCCTTCTTACCAATTCTGTCCCGCCTGGCCGTATAATAACCGTATTCGGGATGATATAGGGCTTGCTCCATGAATTCTGCAAAAGGAATTCCTGCAGCAGAATCAATCTGCTGACGGAGTTGTAAAGTGAGCTCTTCAGTCTGATTTATGGTCATAAAATACCTACCCTGATCCACAATAAGGAGCGGAATTATAGCCAGAGGGAGAAGACAAAGACAAGTGATAAAACCAGCATAAATACTTGAGCTTAACGATGATTCATGCCATTATCAGCCGTTGTATAGATTCTTAGTTGAGTAGAAGTTTTAATATATTGGAGAGAGCTCTATGTCAATCATCACCTTTTCCCGAGAAATGGGCAGTGGTGGCATCCCAATTGTTCACCAGGTTGCCGAAGAGCTTGGCTACACCCTGGTTGATGGCGATGTCATCAAAAATGCTGCGGCAGACTACGATTTATCCCATGATGCCTTGAACCAGATTGACGAAAAGCCACCGGCATTTATTGATCATCTGGATCGTCAAATCGAGCTGGATATGAATCGCATCCAACTGATTGTGTTGGAACAGGCGCTGCAGGGCAATGTTGTCATCTATGGTCGGGGTGGCCAGGATCTGCTATCTAATATCACCAGTACATTTCGGGTCAGGATCACTGCCCCCTTTGAAGAGCGGGTAGAACGCTGGGCACAACGTGAGTGGATCGATCCGGATTTAGCCCGTTATCTGGTTCGCCGCAGTGATCAGCAGCGAGCCGGCTTTATCAAGTACTATTTTGATCGTGACTGGACCGACCCGATCGATTATGACCTGGTGATTAATACAATCAGAGTGTCCAATGAAACGGCGGTTAAATTAATTACCGAAGCGATCAAGGATCCATATTTTATCGAGAGAAAGCAAACCTGCAAAATTAAAATCAAAGATCTGATCATTCAGAAAAAGATTCAGATTATCCGACTTGATGATGAGCGAATCAAAGACATCTGGTTTAACATCGATGTTGTTGATTGCCATGTCACCCTCTCCGGTCACATTCACACCGAAATTGAACGTCAAGCAGTCCTTGATGATGCCAGTAAGGTTGAAGGGGTTTCCGGAGTCACGGACAATCTGAAACTTATTAGTTACTAGAAATCTCAACTATCTGATATAATTAGCAACAATACCAATGATGAAACGCCGGCACTGCCGGCGTTTTACTTCTTTAAAATCAAGGAGCTATATCGATGTCCGGACATAGTAAATGGGCCAATATCAAACATCGCAAAGGGGCACAGGATGCCAAGCGGGGGAAAATATTCACCAAACTGATCAAAGAGATCACCATTGCGGCAAGAATTGGCGGAGGGGATCTTGAGGCAAATGCGCGGTTACGGCTGGCGATTGACAAAGCAAAACAAGCCAATATGCCCAAAGATAATATTGAACGGGGGATCAAAAAAGGGACCGGGGATCTTGATGGCGTCACCTATGAAGAGGGGATCTTTGAAGGCTACGGACCAGGGGGGGTCGCAATTATTGTTGAATTCATGACCGATAACCGGACCCGTACCGTAGCGGATGTCCGCCATGCCTTTAATAAATATGGTGGCAGTCTCGGCGTCAGTGGTTCGGTCGCATTCATGTTTGATCGTAAAGGTCAGATTATCTTTACCGATGAAAACGACTTTGAAACCATCTTTGATGCGGCACTCGAAGCGGGTGCTGAGGACGTTAAAGAGGAGGACGGCATCATTGAGGTCATTACCGACCCGGCTGATTTTGAAACCGTCCGGAACGATCTGGAAAAACAGGAACTTAAATATCAAGCGGCTGAAGTCACCATGATCCCGCAGAATCTCAATCCAGTGGCAGGAAAACAAGCCGAATCACTGATGAAAATGATCGATGTTCTGGAAGATAATGACGACGTGCAGAATGTTTATGCCAACTTCGATATCTCAGATGATGAGATGGAAAGAATCCTAGGCTGATGGCGTCGCAAAATTCTCCGACCGCCGGTGTTGCAGCAGTTTTTCAGGATCTCGACATACCTGTGTATGTCTTCGCCCCCGAAAAACTGCTACGCCTTGGCGGTCGAATTTTTTGCTTAGCCAATCTATCAATCTATTTTGTGAAATGTTCTGGGCAATAATCAACCATGCGTATTCTAGGGATTGATCCGGGCAGTAAAGCGACCGGCTATGGTTTTATTGAGCAGCAGGGAAACCGGCTGATCCATCTGGACAATGGAGCCATCTTTACCCACAGCAAAGATCCCTTAGCGGTACGGTTACAGATAATTTACCAGCAACTCTGCCTGCTGATTGAACAGCATCAACCTGATGCTGTCGCAGTGGAACAGGTCTTTATGGCGCGCAACCCGGCTTCTGCCCTGAAACTTGGACATGCGCGGGGAATCGCCCTGCTGGCTGGAATAAATGCCGGGCTACCCGTTGCGGAATACTCGGCATTACAGGTTAAAAGTGCGGTTGTCGGTTACGGCCGAGCCGGAAAAAATCAGGTTCAGCAGATGACAAAAGTGCTGTTGAATTTACCTGAGATCGCTCAAGAAGATGCGGCAGATGCACTGGCCGTGGCAATCTGCCATGCCCATAGCCATCAACTGAGCAGTAGAATTAATCCAGCCACTAAAAACCTTCGGGGGAAATAATCATGATTGCCCTTTTAACCGGACAATTAGCCTATCGCAGCCCGGAACAGATCATCATTGATGTGGCTGGAGTCGGCTATCGGCTACAGATTCCCCTGTCAACTTTTTATACCCTCCCGGAAGAAGGTCAGGTTAAACTACAGGTCTATACCCATGTCAAAGAGGATGCGATCAACCTGTTTGGTTTTGCCAGCACCACCGAAAAGGATCTCTTTACCCTGCTGATCTCAGTCTCTGGGGTTGGACCAAAACTGGCGATGACGACACTCTCTCACATCCCCAGCAGAGATCTGGCCCTGGCTCTGTGTGAAGGAGATATCCCCCGCCTGGTGGCTATTCCCGGGATTGGCAAAAAGAGTGCCGAACGATTAATTCTTGAACTTCAGGACAAGGCAAAGGCCTACGCCATTTCCGCAGAGATCACAGCAACGACAGGGACACCCTCTAAACATGAAGATTTTCACCGGGACGCACTGTCCGCTTTGATTAATCTGGGCTACAAAGAGACCCTTGCAAGGCGGGCACTGATGAACTTACCACTGGCACCAGACTCTCCCCTTGAAGATATTTTAAAAGCGGCACTACAGGTTTTATTGAAATAACCGGAGCAAAGATGAGTGAACGTTTAATTGCTGCAGATGGTCAACCGGAAGAGATCAATTATGAAGCAGGTCTCCGCCCGAGATCGCTGCAGGAGTATGTGGGTCAAAGTAAAGCGAAGCGAAATCTAAAAGTTTTTATCGATGCGGCACGCAATCGTCAGGAAGCACTTGATCATGTCCTCTTCTTCGGCCCACCCGGTCTGGGAAAAACCACCCTGGCCAACATTATTGCCCAGGAGATGGGGGTCAGCATTAAGAGCACCTCTGGTCCCGTTATTGAAAAAACCGGCGATCTGGCAGCGATTCTCACCAACCTAGAAGAGGGAGATGTCCTCTTCATTGATGAAATTCATCGCCTCTCTCCCGTGGTTGAAGAAATCCTCTACCCGGCAATGGAAGATTATCAGCTCGATATCATGATTGGTCAGGGGCCATCGGCCCGCACCATTAAACTCGATATTCCCAGATTCACCCTGGTGGGCGCAACCACCCGGGCCGGACTTCTCTCTTCACCACTACGTGACCGTTTCGGGGTTATCAGTCGACTTGAATTTTACTCAAAAGATGAGTTGACCACCATCGTCAAACGGAGTGCCGATATCCTCAGAATCAAGATTGACGATAAAGGGGCCAAAGAAATTGCCGGTCGCAGCAGAGGGACCCCCCGGATTGTCAACCGACTCTTGCGTCGCGTCAGGGATTTTGCTGAAGTTGAGGGGAGTGGCAAAATAACCTGCGAATTAGCTGACCATTCATTGAAACGGCTGGAAGTTGACCAACAGGGATTTGACTCGATGGACTGCCTGTTGTTGCTGACAATTATCGATAAATTTTCCGGCGGTCCGGTAGGGCTGGATACCCTGGCAGCAGCAATCGGAGAGGAACGGGATACCATTGAAGAGGTGATCGAACCCTACTTGATTCAGCAGGGTTTTTTGAACCGCACCCCGCGCGGACGAGTGGTCACTGAAAACTGTTTTCGTCATTTTCAGCGCACGCCAAATCCAACAGACAGCAACAAATCACTCTTCGGTTCTTGAGTGAATGAGCCGATGACCCAACACCTGCAACAATTTGCCCAGCAACTTGCCACCTGGACACAAGCAATCATTGAGCATGGTCGCACCCCATTCCGCCGGGTTGACACTTACCCACAACTGGACACCGAACAGGGGGTATTGCAGCCGCCACTGGTTTTCTGGATCAATCGGCAAAGCATGATGGCGGGTGGGATACTGCTCCTGCCAGAGAACAATTTGGAAGCAGAGCTTGAACGGGGGAAAAGCTGTGCTGCTGCTTTAGGTTTACGGCACTTTATCACCTGGGAGACAGACCGGGTCAGAATCTGGCATGTCGACAAGGATCAGATCGAAGAGCTACGCTCATTCCCCCTCTCCAAGCCGAGTCAGCTGGATACTTTCCGTTATTTACTTGCTGAAATTCTTGACGAGCTGAAACTTCTGGCGGTTCTGGGTGCCATCCCAGTCACAGATCTCTCTCCCCACTATTTTAACAATCTGTTTCAAATAACGCTCCAGCAATCATTACCACCGTTGATCAAGGCTTACCGGGGTCAGCGATCCGAGATGGGGGAGTATTCCACCGAAGATGCTGATAGCTGTGCAAATGAGGCGAATCGGCTATTGATCCTCCAAATAATCTCCTCGGTATGGTTTAACGAGTTTCCAGAAACCATCCTGCCAGAGAAATTAGAACAGGCGCTTGAGCTATCATTGTCGCCCCTTCCCGAGCCACTTAAGCAAGCTCTCTCAAGGAAGACAACCATCAAAACCCCGCCGCTGCCACTTGAAACCGCGGTTTGCTTTCACCATTTACTCTTACGTTTGCGCCAACTCTCATGGAATCTTCCAGCGGAACGTGCCAGGCAGAGTATCTACCGGCTGATCAGCTCCTGGTATCAGGGTAAAATGGAAAACCAGCAGTCGGCGGCCATTCACCTCCACCCGGAAACACCACCATTGGGCTCGGAAACCAGGATAATCCTCTCCAGCTCACCAGCATTCCTGGCAGCAACGGCGCTTCTGGCTGAGATTAAGACTCTTGGGAAATATGAGCTTTATTTTGGCAATTTATTTCAATTTGATCGAGAGACCCTCACGCCCCAGACAATTTCTGGACGGTTATTGAATGGTAGCAAGATCAAGGGTGCAGAACGGCATGAATTTACCGCTAAACTGCGACTTTCCTGGCCAAATCGGCATCTAAAAATTAAATCTGGGCAACCCTTCTGGCACTGGGAACTGGTTCACTTGCTGGGTCTCTGCCACACCGGACAACAACTCTCTCTGGAACTACCAGTTGAGTTGCTGACAAATTTTGGACACAGTACCGCCTGGTCTCTATTATGTGAAAATTGCAGTTTTCAGCAGTTATCCCTGTTAGATAATGGAAATATTCAATTCAGCCTCTCTTCCAAGGAACAGCAGAGTAAATCATTCCCGCTGAAGATTGCTGAAGAAGCCAGAGAGATAACTCCAGTTGCGGAACCAAATGGTTTGAGAGAGCGGATTCTCCTCGCCCTCACCTTACCGGAAGATATCTACAAACTGCTGGGGACGGAACTGATCTGGCCGGACCGTGAGGAAGTTTCCGATCAACACCTCCCCGGCTGGGAATGGTACCGCCAGAGTCTGCTCTACCAAATGTTTAAAAATATTCTCAAGTATGAACCGGCAAAAATTGAGCCGGCAGAGGAGACATTAATAAACATCACCGACTCAACCATTCCACATCCGGAACCACTGCTGTTAAACGAACTTAAACAGTTCAAACCGGGAAATGGCGTGGCAGATCAGTTTTCATCGATTGATCACTACCTGGCAAACCTCCTCAACTGTCCAACTGTTGCAGAGATTAAAATTTCAGTCGACACAAAACCGGTCAAAACCAGTCCATCAGGGACAGCTCAAAAAAAGGGGTTCAAAGAGACGATATCCCAACAGTTATTGAGCTATGGAATCCCCAATTTTCCTGAACAATATCTCTACTTCCTCGATCAACCTGAGATCCGCCACTACACTATAGCCCCCCCTCTGACGATTAAAAGCAGCCTGCTGGGACAATTTGAACTGGAAGATATGCAGGGTCAGATCATTGCAGGCTATGGGGAAGAGCTGGAACAAACACTATTGTTCTGTTCTGCCTCCGGCAAAACAGAACTTGAGCTACCGACCGACCGACATCAACTCAGGCAGCTATTGAACCATTACAAGAAAGACCTGAGATCTCTACATAAATATCTTAAAAACCTCTGTTATAGTCAGGTTGAAAATTCCAAATCGGCACGCAGACTGGTTAAAGATATCTGGAAAAATTTCAATCTACCCGATCCATCATGGTTTAACCTGAATCAGTAAATATCCGGCGGAAGCCAATCTTTCACCTGCCGATTTCTTTGCGATTTGAACTGTTTCCAGAAGCTGTTATAATTGTTTACAGTTAACTTTAAATTTCCCGTTGAGAGGAGACTGCCATGTTGGAAATTGTTGAAAAAACATTGCTGACTGGAATTGGTGCGATGGCATTAACCCAGAAGAAAGCAGAAGAGTTGATTGATGATCTTAAAAAACGGATGAATCTGACCGAAGATGAGGGGAAAAATCTCCTTGAAAAACTTCGGGGCGCGGCCAAAGATAATCAGAAAAAATTGGAAGAGATGGCTCACGACGAGGTTATTAAAGCCTGTGAACGGATCGGAGTGGTTACCACGGAAGAGTTTAAAAAGCTGCAACACAAAGTGGAACAACTGGAGAAACAACTAAAAACTAAAGAAAAATAGACATTTTATTTGAGGTTGCATTTTGCCACTCAGTCGAATCAATCGGAATATTCGCTCCCTGAAGCGTTATCGACAAGTTCTTGGAACCCTTATAAAATATGGGTTTGGACATATTGTTGAGCAACTCAATATTGACTATTATATTGAGCTGGGAAAACGGATTGTTTCATTGGGCACGGCATCCCGTGAAATAGAACGTCTGACTCAGGCGGCAAGAGTCCGGTTGGTCCTGGAAGAACTGGGTCCAACCTTTATCAAACTGGGACAGCTCCTCTCGACCCGGCCGGATATTGTTTCTGCCGACATTCTGGAAGAGTTACAAAAGCTTCAGGATCACCTTCCCGCTGAACCAACCGATCAGATCAAGGCTCAAATTCATCGAGAGCTTGGCTACCCAGCAGAAGAGCTATTTGAAACCTTTGCAGACACCCCCCTGGCAACTGCGAGTATTGCTCAAGTTCATCGAGCCACCCTGAAAAATGGCCAGCAGGTCGTCTGTAAAGTCCGTAGACCCGATATTGAAGCGGTTATAGAAACTGATGCAGATATCATGATGGGGATGGCCTACCTGGTGGAGAAACACTTGCCCGGTGGAGATCTGTACAATCCCGTCGGCCTGGTCAAAGAGTTTCGCCGGACAATTCATCGTGAACTCGATTTTTCGCGTGAAGGGCGCACCACGGAGCGTTTTGCAGCTAATTTTACCGATGATGAAACAATCCATATTCCCAGAGTCTTCTGGGAGCACACCGGACAAACGGTCCTGACCCTGGAATATGTTTCCGGGATAAAAATCTCCCACCATAATGAATTAAAAGAAGCGGGTCTCGATCTGAAAATTATTGCCAGAAACGGGGCTGATAACTTCTTGAGACAGGTTTTCATCCACGGCCTCTTCCATGCAGATCCCCACCCGGGCAATATCCATGTCCTACCGGGAAACGTTATTTGTATTTTTGACTTCGGGATGACCGGACGTCTTGATGACGAGCTAAAACTCCATCTGACAGAATTGCTATTGAGCGTTCTACACCAAGATGTTGACCGCCTGATTATGCAACTTCTTTATTCTGGAGAATTGCATGATGAATCAAACCTGAAGAGTCTAAAGCGAGATCTGACGGAATTTATCGACGATTACTACGATATCCTGTTACAGGATTTAAAAATTGGCAAACTGCTCATCGATTTTGTCGAAATTCTGACCGAATATCAGATTAAATTTCCATCAAATCTGATGTTATTATCGCGCGCGCTGTTTGTTATGGAGGGGTTGGGAAAACAACTGGATCCAGATTTCAACATGGTTGCCCAGCTCAGACCTTTTGCTGAACAGATCATTAAAGATCGATATTCGCCGAGTAGCCTTGCCAAGGAGACCGCGCAGACGCTGCAATCTTACCATGCCCTCGGTAAAAGCTTGCCAAAAGACATCAAAGAATTCATTAACCGGGTTAATCGTAATAAATTCAAGATTGATCTGGAACACCGTGGACTTGAGCGGTTGGTCAACGACCTTGATAAATCAACTAACCGAATTTCATTCAGTATGGTGATTGGAGCTCTGATCATTGGCTCCTCACTGATCATGCAAATTGACAAAGGACCGATGCTTTTCGGCTTTCCGATACTTGGTCTGTTAGGCTATACCGTTGCGGGATTTCTTGGCTTCGGTCTGGCAATAGCCATCTTACGCTCTGGTCGAATGTAACAAACTGTGTCAACTTCGACACGGTTAATGAGTAAATTTGGTTTTTTTAGTGACCCTTTGGCATAAGAACAAATCCAGGAACACTAATGAAAACCTTAAGTTAAAAATGTTTAGACAATAAATTCAAAAATGGCACTATTTTTGCTTATATGAATCGTTTACACAATGACCTAACAGGGAACAGATAAATGATTCTACAGCGTAGCATAAAAAAAGCGACCACAATTTCCGGGATCGGGCTGCATAGTGGCATGCGGATTAATCTGAGAATGCGTCCCGCAACTGCGAATACCGGCATTATCTTCCATCGTACCGATGGAGAACAAACGGTCGATATAAAAGTCTGTTCAGAAAATGTTGTTGACACACGGATGGCTACAGTTATCGGTCATCAAGGGGTGACGGTATCAACAATTGAGCATTTCATGGCAGCCCTGTCTGCCTTTGGTATTGACAACCTCCATATCGATATTGACGGACCAGAAGTTCCTGTCCTTGACGGCAGTGCTGCACCTTTCATCCGTGAAATCCAACGGGCAGAGGTCAAAAAACTCAACCGCAGTCGTAAATTTATTGCCATTCGTAAGCCTCTGGAAATTATAGAGGGGGAGAAACGGATCCGTATTATCCCTTCTCGCTTTTTTAGAATTTCATTTAATATCGCTTTTGACCATCAGGCTATTGCGGTGCAATCTTACAGCATGAAATTTTCTCCTGAAAATTTTTGTAAAGAGATTGCCCCGGCCAGAACATTCGGCTTTCTCCATGAGATCGAGCATCTCAAAAAGATGGGTCTGGCTCGTGGTGGATCACTTGAGAATGCCGTTGTTATTGACAACAATGGGGTGATGAATCCTGAAGGTCTCCGTTTTCAAAACGAATTTGTCCGCCACAAAATCCTTGATTCCGTTGGTGACTTCAGCCTGCTGGGATCGCCACTTCTGGGGCATATCAAAGCGTTTAAAAGCGGACATGACTTAAATGTAAAGATGGTTCAAATGATCGAAGAGAATCCGAGCCATTGGACCTATATTGAGTTCAGCGAACAAGCTCTCCGTGAAGCAATGCAGGCTGAAACAGAGTCATTCTCACCCGACTTGGCTTGGGACAAAATGTAGCAATACTTTTCCCCGCTTCACTCTCACTGCTGACACTTCGAACCCGAATGATAAAAGCTTCCTCGTCCCGGCATCGCTGCTAAACCACTAATCGGTTGTGAAATTGCGGATAAATACTGTTCAATTACCCCAAAACCGACTATAATCACTCCCTCAATTACACTATCCAGCTTAAGTTTCTATCAGAAAAGGAAGCGGTACTTTCACGTGGCTACGTAAGTTGGAGGAGATCGAGAACAACAGAAGGAGGACAGATTCAATGATTCCAGTGGTTTATAAAAATGGGAAAGAGGATCTGGTTGAACAGAAATTTTTGGATATCCTTCTCCATATTGGAGAAATTCAGGAATTCCGCCGGGGCGACCATTGGGTCAATGTTGCTGAAGACCCAATCCGGTCATCTCAACAAAGTGAATACAGTGGCGAGAACCGACGAATTCACAATGGAACCGAGCTCACCTCTGCCATGGGTATTTAAATTACTTTTCAAAATCTACGATTTTTCATTACCACGAATTTTATTACCATCAGCCTCCGAAAAAATCATTTTTTTATTCAGCTGTTACGACCACCAGGAGTTGAAGAATATAAGTTTCTCTGTCATTTATGGTTTCATGCAGCAAAACCCGTCAGAATGAATCTTCAGTCAAATACCTTTCAGCAATCTGTTCAAAGCTGCTCTTCCCATCCTTCCCCGGCTGTTTTAACTCATCAAGAGCAACCTGAAGTGCGGTGACTAAGGTGACACTGGTATCCCGATGCAAGCCGATATATAAATCCATCTTTTTTAGAGAAAATACGGTCTCATAATCTTCAGGGTTCATCCCCAGAGTTAACATTAAATATCGAGCAGTCTGGACATTAAATACAAATAGATCGATCCGATCCGTCTGCAGCTTTTTAATGTTCATTTCTGGAAAAGCCAGTCGACTGAGCTGTTCAGTATGCACCCCGGCCTTGATCAGAAGTTGTTCCGGAGCGCCATCACGGACCGTTCCGATCTGATACTTTTTAAAATCTTCAACAGCGGTGATTTTGATACCCCGCTTTTTCTTGGCGATCACCCCGATAGTGACGTCTGAAATCGGGCCAACCCACTTAAACAGATCTTCCCTTGCAGCGGTGCGTGCCATACTGTACAGGGCAGTATTGGGAACATGTTGTACCTCATAATATGCCCGCGTCCATGGATACATCTGGATCTTGCCCTGCTCTACAGGGCAACCCACCTGACGGAAAACCGCCTCTACAACTTCAGTTGCCATTCCGACAATCTGACCATCTCTGGTAAAATTAAAGGGGGGGAGGTTTTCTGTCATAACCCGGACAGCAGGCTGAGCAAACAGCAGACCGGGGGATAAAAATAACAGCAAAACCAGACAAATATATTTCTTCATAAATGCCCCAAGATGGTTGAAAGAGTAGCAGAAGCTTTAACCCTAACAAAAAATTAAATAATAGCAACAAGGCTCGGGATCAACACATCAGTCACTCAGTTTATCGGGAGAATCATTATCAACCGGAAACGCCGGCACCTGGGGCAGATTCCAAATTTGTTGGTTGTATTCCCGGATGGTACGATCAGCAGAAAACTTGCCGGCTGCGGCGGTATTAAGAATGCTCATCCGAACCCATTTCGGCTGATCCTGATAAGCCTCCGCCACCCGCTTCTGAGCCGCAAGATAGCTGCCGAAGTCAGCGGCAACCAACCATGGATCATGCGGGCTTTCAATCGCCTGAATGAGCAGATCAAAGATTCCTGGCTCAAACTGATTGAAATGTCCACTGCGCAATAATTGCATCACCCGGTTTAAATCCTCATCAGCAGCAATAACCGCCTGTGGATCATATTTTTTACGCTGCTCTTCTGCCTCCTCTGCGGTCAAGCCGAAGAGGAAGAAATTCTCGGCACCAACCTCCTCCCGAATCTCAATATTGGCACCATCCAGAGTGCCGATGGTCAACGCCCCGTTCAACATAAACTTCATGTTACCGGTTCCCGAGGCTTCCTTTCCTGCGGTAGAAATTTGCTCTGACAAGTCCGCCCCGGAACAGATGATCTCCATTGCGGATACGCGAAAATTGGGGAGGAAAGCAACCTTCAAAAGAGAACCCACCGCAGGATCATTATTCACCAGGGTTGCGACATTATTGACCAGCTTGATAATCCGCTTCGCCATAGCATAGCCAGGTGCCGCCTTGCCACCAAACAACACACAGCGAGGAGTCCAGTTCTCCGTATCACCCCGCTTAATCCGATCATAGAGGTGGATAACGTGCAGGATATTCAGTAACTGCCGTTTATATTCGTGAATTCTTTTAACCTGAACGTCAAACAAGGCATCGGGATGGAACTCAATATCGCAATCACTCTTGACCAATTCGGCCAGACGCTGTTTATTGTGCCGTTTTACCTGGTGCCAGCGTTGGCAGAAGGTGGAATCAGCCACCAACGGTTTCAAGCTGCTCAGCTCTCCCAACTCGGTGACCCAATTGCGACCAATCTCATCACTGATCAAATCACTCAATTTTGGATTAGAATAGGCAAGCCAGCGTCTCTGAGTGACACCATTAGTTTTGTTGTTGAATTTTTCTGGCCAGAGCTCGTAAAAATCACGGAACAACCCTTCCTGCAACAACCGGGAATGTAATTCAGCCACCCCATTGACAGAAAAGCTGCCAACGATGGCCAGATAGGCCATCCGTACCTGTGGCTCATCCCCCTCCTCAATCAGAGACATTCGCCGCTGCCGCGCCATATCACCTGGCCAGCGCTCTGCCACCTGCCTCAAGAAGCGGGCATTAATCTCATAGATAATCTCCAGCAAACGTGGCAATAACCGTTGAAACATCCGTACCGGCCACCTTTCTAATGCTTCCGGCAGAAGAGTGTGGTTGGTATAAGCCATCGTCGCCCGGGTCATCTCCCATGCCTTATCCCAGCCTAAACCCTGTTCATCCATCAGCAGGCGCATCAGTTCAGCGACCGCACAACTGGGATGGGTATCGTTCAGCTGAAAACAGTTTTTCTCGGCAAATTGACTCAGGTCAGCCTCTTCAGTGATGAGCCACCGGTTCAGGACATCTTGCAAGCTGGCCGAAGCGAGAAAATACTGTTGCTGTAGCCGCAACTCTTTTCCATTTTCGCTACTATCATTGGGATAGAGAACCATGGTGATTTTTTCCGCTTCATTCTTGTTGGCCACCGAACCGGTATAATCACCACAGTTAAACTCCTCCAGATCAAACTCCTCCGTCGCTTCCGCCTTCCACAAGCGCAGCGTATTGACCGTACCATTATGATAACCGGGGATCGGGACATCGTAAGGGATCGCCAGGACATCCCGGGTATGAACCCAACGCATCCGCAGTTTCCCGGTAACATCTGTAGTCGCTTCACTATAACCACCAAACTTTATCCGCTGGCTGTACTCGGGGCGTTTGATTTCCCAGCAGTTCTCGGTTGCCAGCCAGTGATCAGGCTCCTCGACCTGATACCCATCAACAATATGCTGTCGAAACATCCCGTATTCATAGCGGATTCCATAACCCTGTACCGGCAACTGCAGAGTTGCACAGCTGTCGAGAAAACAGGCGGCAAGACGCCCCAGACCGCCATTTCCCAAACCGGCATCCGGCTCAATATCAGCCAGCTCCTCCATCTCCAGGCAGACATTCGACAGTGCCTTGGTGAGCTCTTCCCCAATGCCAAGATTAAGCACTGCATTCCCCAGAGCCCGCCCCATCAAAAACTCCAGAGATAAGTAATGGGTCCGCTTGCAACCACTCTCATCATAGGCATAGCGGGTATTTTTCCAGCGCTCCATCAAGCGGTCACGAACCACCTGGGATAAAGCTTCATAAGCATAATGGGTCAACCGACAGCTTCGATCACGCCCCAGACTGTTCGTATAATAGTGGCGAAAATCACCTTCTAATGCCGCAGCATCTACCCCCAAAGGGGGAAGGTCAGTCAATACCGGACAGGCGGCACTATTTTTAAAACGGGTAAAATTCATGAAATATTCCTTCTATTTGAACAAATAAGTATTAATGTGCTTCAGCCCAGTTCTCCCCGGTTCCAATATCCACTTTCAATGGAAGATCAAGAGGAACTGCTGATTCCATTTCAATCCTGACCAGTTCACGAACCTGCTCAAGTTCCGCTTCTGGAACCTCAAAAACCAACTCATCGTGAACCTGCAACAACATCCGTCCCTGCAGTTTTTCAGCCCGGAGGCGCCGATCAATATTCACCATCGCCACCTTGATGATATCGGCAGCACTCCCCTGAATCGG
>JAOZQF010000132.1 GCA_029932345.1 Desulfuromusa sp.
GGTCAAGAAAATCAAACATTTGAGCGGAGGCGTAGTCCTTTACGCCGCACAAACAGATGTGCCGATTGACGTAGAAATTGCGGAAAATGGCGGTTTCTGGACAGAAACGAGTTAATCATTGACTCAGAACAGCAGTTGGCAGATCATCAGCGTTTCCATATTTCTCGGATCCTGGCTAGCTGCGCGCTTACCTTTGTGAGAGGTTGTTATGAAAGTTATCCATATGATCGTGCGCCTGATTGATGGACTTAATACCAAGGTAGGTCACGCCATCTCCTGGCTCAGTACGATCCTGGTTCTGGTTGTCTGCTACGATGTCTTTACCCGCTATTTTCTACGCAAAAGCAGCGTTGGGGTTCAAGAGCTTGAATGGCATATTTTTGCAGTTCTGTTTTTACTCGGCGCAGCATATACATTGAAGCTTGACGGTCATGTTCGGGTTGATGTCATCTACACCCAATTATCACCACGCGGGAAAGCGTGGATCAATTTATTTGGCAGTCTGGTCTTCCTGATCCCCTTCTCAATTCTGGTCATCTGGGCCTGCCAAGGTTTTATCAGCATGAGTTGGATGATCCAGGAAACCAGCCCCGACCCGGGCGGTCTCCCCTTCCGCTATATCCTAAAAGCAATGATCCCGGCAGGCTTCACCCTGATTCTGTTACAGGGAATTGCCCTGACCCTGCGCTCATTCTGTACCGTTATCGGTCGCCCGTTGGAAGAGATTGGAGCCAAAGAACAGCAAGAGGAACAGCAACATGCCTGAATATATGTCTCTGGTCTTATTTGCTACGGTCTTTGCGGTCTTATTGCTTGGTTTCCCGGTTGCATTCACCCTGGGCGGCGTTTCACTGATCTTTGGATATTTCACTTTTGGAATGGGGTTCTTCCAGCTACTTCCCCTGCGTATTTGGGGAACCATGACCAACTACGTGTTGATCGCCGTGCCACTGTTCGTCTATATGGGGATGATGTTTGAGAAATCCGGCTTAGCAGAAGAGTTGCTGGAAACGATGGCAATGCTCTTCGGCAAAATGCGTGGTGGACTGGCTATTTCGGTCATTGTTGTTGGTGCTGTCCTTGCGGCCTCAACTGGTATTGTTGGCGCAACAGTTGTCACTATGGGACTGCTGTCCCTACCCACAATGCTTAAACGTGGCTATTCTCCTGAGCTCTCTACGGGAACTATCTGTGCTGCTGGCACTCTGGGGCAAATCATTCCACCAAGTATCGTCCTGGTGCTGCTGGGTAGCGTCCTGAATGTCCCCATCGGTGATATGTTTATTGGCGCTGTTATTCCCGGCTTGATACTCGTTGGTTTGTATATTTTCTGGATTATTCTAGTTGCAATTTTCCGTCCGGAAGCGGCACCGGCAATGCCAGCTGAAGAGCTTGCAGAGTTTCGCAGATCGGGGATGTATCGGAAAATCATCAGAGCTTTCCTGCTCCCCTTTTTCCTGATCGTTGCTGTACTTGGTTCAATCTTTGCCGGGATCGCCTCACCAACGGAAGCTGCTGCAGTCGGTGCAATGGGAGCCACTATCCTGACCATCTGGCAAAAGAAATTCAGCCTACAGGTCTTACGTGAAGTGATGCGTGGCACCACGACACTCACCTGCATGGTTTTCATTCTGATTGTCGGAGCAACAACTTTTGGACTGGTTTTCCGGGGGATGGGGGGAGATCGCTACATCACTAATCTTATTCTCGGTGCAGGGATGGAGCCAGGTCACTTCCTGCTTATCGTTATGATAGTTATTTTTATTGCCGGGTTTTTCATCGACTTTATCGAAATCACCTTTATTATCGTCCCGGTCGTGGCTCCTATCTTCCAACAGATGGGTATTGATCTGCTCTGGATCGGGATTCTGATCGCCATGAACTTGCAGACCTCATTTCTGACCCCACCTTTCGGTTTCAGCCTTTTCTACCTGAAAGGGGTTGCGCCACCGGAAATTACCACCACCCAAATCTATAAAGGGATCATCCCTTTTGTCGGGATTCAGCTCCTCTGTATTTTTGTTGTGGTCTTCTGGCCGGAAACCGTCACCTGGTTACCCAACTACCTGGTAAAATAGGTTCGCATGTTACTTCCGCTGCCGATAGACCTCAGCTATTCCTCCAGCAGAAGTTTCACGATAGATTGATGGTAACGCCTGACCGGTTTCATTCATCACCAAAGTAATTTCATCAAAACTTATTTTGTGTTCTCCTCCTGAAAGAAGAGCAAAATGGCAACAGCTCAAAGCTCGGCTTGCGGCGTGAGCATTTCGTTCTATGCAGGGGATCTGCACCAGCCCACCGACCGGGTCACAGGTCAAACCAAGATGGTGTTCCAGACCCATCTCGGCAGCATATTCAATCTGCTTATTGGTTCCACCATGAAGTTGGGTTGCCGCTGCAGCAGCCATCGCACAAGCCGTTCCGACCTCTCCCTGGCAACCAACTTCGGCGCCGGAAATTGAGGCATTTTTCTTCACCAGATTCCCAACCAATCCAGCCGTTGCCAAAGCCCGGAGAATGTCTTTATAGCTGCACTCCAACGTCTCATTCAAATAGCGCAGAACTGCGGGGAGAACTCCACTGGCGCCACAGGTTGGCGCAGTAACAATTATCCCGCCACTGGCATTCTCTTCGGATACCGCCAAAGCATAGGCCCAGATTCTCGCATTATCTTTGAGCTGATGCCCGTACAAACTCGCTTTGCGATTAAAGATATGTGACTTGCGGCCCAATCCCAGACCACCAGGGAGAACTCCCACTTGCTCCAATCCCCGGCTGATTGCTGAGGACATCACATCCCAGACATTGTCAAGAAAATCAAGAAACTGCAGATCTTCACAATTAAAAACGTACTCCCAGAGTGATTCACCGCTTTGATCCAGACACTCCAGAATGTCGGACATTTTTGTTAAAGCATAAACTGAGGCTGGTGGTATCGAGGCCTCAGAATCCCGTAAAGCACCACCGCCAACGCTGTAAACCTCCCAGCTCTGCAATATAGTACCGGTATCAGTGATTGCTTCAAACCGCATCCCATTGGGATGCAGGGGGAGTTGCTTTTCTGGAACCCAGAGCAACTCCAACTCTGTGTCATGAAATTGAAAAACATCTGCCAAAGCTTTATCGGTTAAATGTCCACGACCGGTGGCCGCAAGACTGCCGAATAGCGTCACCCGGTAAAGTGCTGCCCCAGGGTGCTTTCCCAGAAACGTCAGGGCGGCTTGTCGCGGAGCCATCGTGTGACTGCTGGATGGTCCTGTCCCAATACGGTACAGCTGACGTAACGATTCCATAATCATTCTCCCGATCAATAGGTAAGATCACAAAAAAGCCCACCAGCAAGGTGGGCTTTTTTTGCCTCTCTGGATCAATTCATGATTAATCAAACAGTTCGTAGTAAGCTCTCTCGGAGATCTTACTCCAGGCCTGTTGCTGTTTCTGAAATTGACTGAAGCTCTCGTAAACCTTCTTGCTCATTGGGTCTTTAGCAACAATTTCCTCAAGCACCTCGACAGAATATTTTCTCAATTGTTCGATAACATCAGCTGGAAATTTCTTGAGAATAACCCCCTCTTCCTTGACCATCTTATCAAGGTAGATATTGTTCTTCGTTTCAGATTCACAAAGCATCCACATATTCGATGCCATCGTCGCCGCCACGATAATTTCCTGCAGATCTTTCGGCAATGCGGCATAAGCATCCTTGTTTACAAAGGATTCAAGAACTGTTCCTGGCTCATGCCAACCCGGATAGTAGTAATATTTAGCAACCTTATAGAAGCCCATCTTATAGTCATTGTAGGGACCAACCCATTCGGTGGCATCAATCACACCACGCTCAAGGTTTGTGTACAGCTCTCCACCTGGAGAAAGAACCGCTGTTCCCCCAGCCTTGGCCAGTACTTTGCCACCCAGCCCGGGAATTCGCATCTTCAGCCCCTTGAAATCTGCGATGCTCTTGATTTCACGGTTAAACCAACCCCCCATTTGCACCCCGGTATTCCCGGCGGGAAGTGGCTTCAGATTAAACTTACCATAAACTTCATCCCAAAGTTCCATCCCCCCGCCAGTATAGAGCCAGGCATTCATCCCCTGCGCATTCAGACCAAAAGGAACCGCAGCAAAAAACTGGGTCGCGGGAGCTTTGCCAGCCCAATAGTAAGCAGCACCGTGCCCCATCTGGACCATACCCTGACTAACCGCATCAAACGCCTGAAGTGGTGGAACCAGTTCCCCCCCACCATAAACCTGAATATTCAGCCGCCCACCAGACATCACCCCGATCATCTCAGCCAGCTTGTCAGCAGCCTCGCCCAAGAGGGGGAAGTGTGGCGGCCAGGTTGTGACCATTTTCCAGTTATAAGTTTTTTCAGCCCGAACAATAGCCGGAGCACCAATCGTTGTCGCTGCTACAGCCGTTGCCGCAGTCGCTTTTTTAAGGAAATCACGCCGATTGTTTTCTTCCATGAATGCCTCCCTGATAATTCATAGTTGTTTTAATGATAAAATAGATGACTCAGACAGAATATAACCACGTTTTACAAATGTCAAACCCTTGGCGATACTCAAACTATTT
>JAOZQF010000133.1 GCA_029932345.1 Desulfuromusa sp.
CATTGTAATGTCTTCCCATAAAAATCGGTGACAGGGTGGAATGGCGCTAGCTTAAAGGTAGCTACCAAGTAGTTATCTGGGGCCATGGTCGCTGTTGCGTGTCCCCGGATAACGGGTTAACCAGCAACAAGGTCGCGGGGTTGCGCCCCCGCTTGTCGCCATACTCTTTTGTCCACCACAAAAGAGTATGCAGAAAAAGGTGCCCGACCTCCTTGCCCGCCGTTGGCGGGTTCCCTCCATTCCACAGTTGCTTTGAGGAGCGGCAAAAACTCAGGCTCCGCCTTCAAACATTTGCCGCTCTTTTTCTCAAATCAGCTGTTCCATTCCGTCTACGTCACACGGGTTGGGCAGTTCAAAACAAAGTTAAAGACCATACGAATGTCACTAGAATTACTTAAACTAGCGCCATTCGGAACTGGGTGTTGAAAAACGTTTTCGAGGCCACACTGAAAACAGACGACCATCATTTTCTATAAAAAATAACCCGGGCCTTTTCCAAAGTAATCATCCCCCCCGGTAACATTTCATCAAGATGGGGAATCATTTGTTCGATCTTCTCATCACTATCAACTACCTCAATTACCAGGGGTAAATCCTCAGATAACCGCAGTAAACCATCGGTGTGCAAGACCGAATTGGCACCAAATCCGGCAACCCCTCTTAAAACTGTCGCTCCGGCAAAACCCTCTTGTCGAAACATCTCCAGCAACACTTTATAGAGAGGTTTATTCTGATGACGATCCGATTCTCCGATAAAAATTCGCATCAGAGTTCGTTCTCCGTCCAGACGGTGCATCTGCGGCTCCTTTCATCAAAACAGCAGGGTTTCAGACTAACTCAATTGCCGGGCAACCAAAGCCCCAAGGACTGCGAACAGCAGACATAATACGACATTCAATAAAATATTAACACCCGCCTGCCAAAAACTACCATCCTCCAATAAGCGTAAGGTTTCATAGGAAAAGGTCGAAAAGGTCGTAAAACCACCCATAAAACCAACCGCCAGACCGATCCGTATTTCCGGAGAAAAGAGGGTACTCCGCAACCCGAACACCATCAGAAATGCCAGCAGAAAAGAGCCGACAATGTTGACAAACAGGGTACCATAAGGGAGATTACGCCCGGCTACCTGATAGACCCAGCCTGAAGCCAAGTAACGAGAGATACACCCGAGTCCACCAAAGATACCGATATAAAGTAGCTGCATAGATGATCCCAAATTGCACAGAGAGAATGCCGACAAAAGAAGTTATTATCGATCATAAATTAGCAGGTGTCAATCAACATATCAGCAAAACATCAGCGCCCCCATTTCAACCTGAATTGATTCAAGATTGAACCCGAATGTGCTTAGATGATTGACAAACCCGGCCAGATTCCGTAGCTTCTTGCCATTGATCAAAATCAACAAAAGGACACTATTTGATGAAGCACATCCATAGATATTTATTACTCATTTTATGCTGCCTGTTTTTGTCTGCCTGCGGTCACTCCAAAGCCAAAGACCAGAAAAGTGCAGAAACCTACTTTATGGAGGGTGAAAAGTATTTTGAGGCGGAACACTACGACAAAGCTATCGCCTCATGGGAACACGTCAGGGATGCGTTCTACTCCCCCGAATTGAGCATGTTGGCAGAAATGAAAATTGCCGAAGCCTATTATAAATCAGAACAATACGAAGAAGCAGCTGTTGCCTTCGATGATTTTCTAAAACAGCACCCCAATGATTATCGGACTGCGACAGTTCTCTACCGAATGGGTCTCAGCTACTACCAACAAATTGTTGTCCCGGACAGAGATCAATCCAGCACCCAATATGCGTTAGATAGTTTTGAAGAGATGGTCAGGCGATTCCCCAACGATCCAAAAGCCCAGGAGGCACGTAATTTAATTCTGCGCTGCAAAACCCGCCTGGCAGAACATGAAGTTTATGTGGGACGATTTTATCTGAGAATAGATCAGTACCAACAAGCCATTGATCGTCTGGAAGGGGTATTAAAATCTTTCCCCCAATATTATTACCGCGATGAAGCTTATTTTTACCTCGGCCAAGCCTACTTTAAAGCATCCCAACCGGACAACGCAAAAACGACCTTCGACAAGCTCTTTCAGGAGTTTCCGGGGAGCGATTATATTGAAAAAGCACAAAAAATATTGGAGAAAAACAGATAATAACCTGAATCAGTGAGTCTCCTGCAGCGAATAGCACAAGTCGTTGACCTGCCTAATGATTGAAAAAACAGGACGAACCTACGGGTGCGACTTATATTTTTTCAAAACATTATTCAGGGCGCACACTTGCACTTTTCATCTACTGTTTACCCACTGAGTCAGGTATAAAGTAAACTTCCCGGCAATTCAAAACCGGAACCTCTCGATATAGTGGTTGCGGTTTTTTTTATAACAAATCAAATGATTACCAGAAATGATAATTTAATCCCTGTATCCATATTTTCCCTTGACTTGGTTCGCACACCATTATATAAGAAACGCTGTTCTTTTAACGGTCAGGTACCGTTGTTTATGAGAGAAATACAGGAAAGCGAATCAAACTTATTTTTCTTTACATATCGGCACCTTACATAAAAATCGATCAAACATAGCGCTGTTTTAACAGCCCTTTTAACTCAGATGCTTTAGCATCATTGTCCCTTCACAGGAGGAGAGAGAATGTCCGATTACGGAACACTTCAAGATCGCGTACGCATGAAAGAGCTGCTCAAACTGGTTAAAACCCCTGAGCAATGTGTCGAGTACTTCAAAGACGGCATGAACGTTGGTATGTCTGGATTTACTCCAGTCGGTTATCCAAAAGTTGTCCCGGTCGCACTGTGTGATCATGTTGAAAAAAACAATCTGCAGGGCAAACTGAAGCTCAACCTGTTTATCGGTGCTTCGGTTGGTGCCGAAGTTGAAGACCGCATGGCATCTCTCGACATGATCGATCGTCGCTGGCCATATCAGACCGGTAAAGAGCTGGGCAAAGCGATCAACCGTGGCGATATCCGCATGGGCGACAAGCACTTGTCGATGTTTGCTCAGGATCTGAAATTTGGTTTTTACACCAAAGACGATGGTGGCAGACTTGACATTGGGGTTATCGAAGCCTCAGCTATCACCGAAAATGGTGACATCATTCTTTCTGGTGCTGTTGGTGCCGCAAACGAAGTTATCGACATTGCCGACAAGATCATTGTTGAGATCAACACCGGCCTCCCTTCTTTTGAAGGAATGCATGATATCTTCATGACCGACGTACCTCCTTATCGTCAGATTATCCCAATCACTGACGCCAAGCAGCGTATTGGTACTCCATGGGTTCCAACTGATACCAGCAAAATTGTTGCTATCGTTGAGTCCAAAATGCCAGATAACGGCCGTGCTCTGCGTGGTACTGATCCGGTCGCTCAAGCTATCGCTGACAATATCGTTGATTTCTTCTCAGCTGAAGTTAAAGCTGGCCGTCTGCCAAAGAACCTGCTGCCATTGCAGTCTGGTGTTGGTTCCATCGCTAACGCAGTTGTTGGTGGCCTGACCACATCACCCTTTGAAGACCTGATCGTTTTCACCGAAGTTCTTCAGGACACCTTCCTTGACTTCATGGACTCCGGCAAGTGTAAGTACATCAACTGTACTTCCCTGTCACTCTCCAACGATGGCTTTGAACTGTGGTGGAAAGACTTTGAGAAGTACAAGAACATGGTTCTCATGCGTCCTCAGCAGATCTCCAACAACCCCGAAGTTATCCGTCGTCTCGGCGCTATCGGCATGAACACTCCGTTAGAGTTTGATATCTTTGCCCATGCCAACTCCACCCACGCTGGTGGTACCCGCATGTTGAACGGTATCGGTGGTTCCGGTGACTTCGAGCGGAATGCTTACATCTCGATGATGCATTGCCCATCATGTCGTGCCAGCAAGACTGATGAGTTCGGTATCTCCGGTGTTGTTCCAAAGGTTCCTCATGTTGACCATACTGAGCATGATATTGATGTTCTGGTCACCGAGCAGGGTCTGGCTGACTTGCGCGGCATGTCACCACTTGATCGTGCCCGCGAAATCATCGCCAAATGTGCTCACCCGACCTACAGAGACTACCTCACCGATTATCTTGAGCGTGGAATCAAAGCAACTGGCGGTCATCATGAGCCACAACTGCTGGACGAGTGCTACAACCTGCACCTTAACCTCGCCAAAAACGGCACCATGCGTTTCTGGGAGAAGTAAACTGAAAGGGCGCATGCAATACGCCCCTACGTTATGCAATAAAATGGCCCCACCGGTTTTCCGGCGGGGCTTTTTTTGTTTTTCTATCGAGCTTATTGCAAAAATCGTCATTCCCGTGGGAACGGGGATCCAGTTTTTTTTTGAATGATTGTGCCTCTCTGGATTCCCGCCTACGCGGGAATGACAGTCAATGTTTTTTTGGGATTTTCACAAGAGCCGCTATCAAGAATCCCCCCCTCACCTTTGGTTAATTTAACCGCTAATAAACTGAGAAAAGGTGGATGAAATCATTGACATTAAAAAAAATTGGTGCAATTATTGCTATCATTAATAG
>JAOZQF010000134.1 GCA_029932345.1 Desulfuromusa sp.
AATGATCTGGAATGACGATTTTGAAACTTTACCGCGAGAAGCGATAGAATCGTTACAGTTGAAGCGATTGCAACAGACGGTTGAACGGGTTTATGCTGCCGTTCCGTTTTATCGCAAATCCTTTGATAAAGCTGGAATTAAACCTGCCGATATCAAAAGTCTCGCCGATCTGCAACGGTTGCCATTCACCCTGAAGCAAGATATGCGTGATAGCTACCCCTACGGGTTATTTGCCGTTCCGCTGGAGCAGATTGTCCGGATCCATGCCTCTTCCGGAACCACCGGCAAACCAACTGTGGTTGGCTATACCCGTCGGGATATTGAAAACTGGACCGAACTGATGGCACGCTCTTTTGTTGCCGCTGGAACCAACCAGGGGGATATTATCCATAATGCCTACGGCTATGGTCTGTTTACCGGTGGGTTAGGTGCCCACTATGGTGCGGAACGGGTTGGTGCGTCGGTTATCCCCATGTCTGGTGGAAATACGAAGAAACAGTTAATGATTATGCAGGATTTTGGATCAACAGTTCTCACCTGCACCCCCTCCTATAGTCTGTTCCTGGCTGAAGTTGCAGCAGAGGAGGGGATTGATATCCGAAAATTGAAACTCAAAGTGGGAATTTTCGGAGCAGAACCCTGGAGCGAAAATATGCGCCAGGAAATTGAAGCTAAACTTAACATCAAGGCAATTGATATCTATGGTTTATCAGAAATTCTCGGTCCGGGTGTCGGAATCGAATGTATTGAAGCCCAAAATGGACTGCATATCTGGGAGGATCACTTTATCCCGGAAATTATCAACCCCGACACAGGCGAAGTTTTACCCGATGGTGAAAAAGGTGAACTGGTCATTACCACCATCACTAAAGAAGGAATCCCACTGATTCGGTATCGAACCCGTGATATTACCCGCCTGTTCAAGGAACCCTGTATCTGCGGTCGGACCCATGCCCGGATTGAACGCTTAAGTGGCCGTAGTGATGATATGTTGATCATCCGGGGGGTCAATGTTTTCCCAAGTCAGATCGAATCAGTCCTCTTCAATGTTGATGGTATTGAACCCCATTATCAACTGATTGTCGACCGTGAGGGTAATCTCGACTCCCTTGAGGTTCAGGTCGAGGTTAACGAACAAACATTTTCAGATGAAATTAAAGTTCTACAAGGGCTTTCAAACAAGATCAGAAAAGATATCAAAGATTTACTTGGTGTCACCTGTAAGATACGACTTGTTGAACCAAAAACCATTGCCCGCAGCGAAGGAAAAGCCAAGCGAGTGATTGATAACCGTCAAAAAGAATCCTGAGGAGGCAGATATGAAGGTTGAACAGATTTCCATTTTTATTGAAAATAAATCAGGTCGGTTGGCAGAGGTCACCGGGATTCTAGGTGAAACGGGAATCAATATCCGGGCATTGTCACTCGCTGACACCTCGGACTTTGGTATCCTGCGACTTATTGTGGATGACAGTAAAAAAGCTCTTAAAGTTTTGCGGGAGCAGCGCTTTACTGTCAGCATAACCGATGTCATCGGTATTGAAGTGCCAGACTCACCGGGTGGGCTGACGACCATCCTGCAGATTCTGGATCAAAACAATGTCAATGTTGAATATATGTATGCCTTTGCTGAACGTTCGGGAAATAATGCCATTATTATTTTTCGCTTTGACAATATTGATGAGGCAATTTCTGCTCTTTCAAGTCACGGGGTTAAAATACTGCCCAGCGAGCGGATCACCTCAATTTAGTCATAAATCAATAAGTCAACCACTCTCGGAGTGTTGAAAAACGTTTTCTACACAGCAATCGCAACGCAGATAGTTTTTCAACAGCCTGCTGATACATAAAGTTATACTATGAGTCTATCTATCAATATATGGGATCGTGATGCCGAATGTCTTCCCAGAGAAGAGTTACGGCAGTTACAACTGAAGAACTTAAAGAATACTTTATCTCTGGTCGCAGCAAAGGTCCCCTGTTACCAAGCTAAATTCAAAGAGTCCGGTTTTCAACCCGGTGATTTGAAATCACTGGCGGATTTAAGCCACTTACCCTTTACAACCAAGGACGATCTGCGGGTTAACTATCCTTATGGGATGTTTGCTGTCCCAATGCGTAAAGTGGTTAGAATCCATTCTTCTTCCGGAACAACCGGTAAACCAACGGTTGTGGGTTATACGAAAGAGGATATCAGAACCTGGACAGAGCTGGTTGCCCGTTTTATGACCGCAGCGGGAGTAACCCAGGAAGATATTGTCCATATTGCGTTTGGTTACGGTCTGTTTACCGGGGCTTTTGGTCTCCACTATGGCTCAGAAGCGATTGGAGCGTCGGTTATCCCCATTTCGGGTGGTAATACCGATAAACAGTTGATGATTATGCAGGATTATCGTTCATCAGCCCTTGTCTGTACCCCATCTTACGGTTTAACCCTGGCAGACCGGATGGAAAAACAAGGGATGGATCCCAGGTCTCTGGCACTCAGAGTTGGATTATTTGGAGCCGAGCCGTGGAGTGAGCAGATGCGGGTGGAGCTTGAACAACGGCTGGGAATTATTGCCACTGACAACTATGGTTTATCTGAAATCATGGGTCCAGGGGTTGCAGGGGAATGCCTCTATAAGCAGGGGATGCACCTGGCAGAAGATCATTTTCTGGCGGAAATTATTGATCCGGATACCGGGGCGGTATTACCCGAAGGATCGGTGGGTGAATTGGTTCTGACCAGTTTGACCAAACAGGCGTTTCCGATGATTCGCTATCGAACCCGTGATATCACTCGCTTGGATTACAAAACTTGCGAATGTGGCCGCACTTTGGCGAGAATGGAAAAAACCCGTGGTCGAACCGATGATATGTTGATTATCAAAGGGGTTAATGTCTTCCCGACTCAGATTGAAGAAGTTCTGTTCCAGATTGAAGGGTGTGAACCCCATTATCAGCTTATTGTCGAGCGGGAAAATAATATGGATTCGCTGGAGGTGCAGGTTGAAGTCAATGAACACATCTTCTTTGATGAAATGAAGCAGCAGCGACAATTTGTGGTTCAGGCAGAAAAACGTTTGGCAACCGTGCTCGGTGTCAGTGCAAAAGTCAAACTTGTCGAACCACAAACAATCAAACGTCATGAGGGAAAAGCGATCCGGGTCATTGATCGGCGTAATCAGTAGTTCACAATTTTCTGTTGAGTGCTTATGGTCTCCAGATAAAAGGGCTCATAATGGGACGTCTGTTTTTTTTGTTGCTTATGACCACGGTTTTATCTCAATCGGTGACCGCTCTAGCTGCTGATTTTGAGGTGACCCCGATTTTGGGCTATACCTTCGGTGGCAGTTTAAAAGATTCCGAAACTGATGAATCACTAAAATTTAATGATAGTGAGAGCTATGGAATTATTCTTGGGCTGAGAGATGAGAGTAAAGTGGGTGGGGCATTTTATGAATTATTGTTCCTCCATCAGTCAACCTACTTAAAAGTAGATGATTCAATACTTTCCGGAGGAGAGCACCTGGATGTCGATATCAACTATCTTCACTTAGGTGGAAGATATGGCCCAGAAGGGGCTGCTGTTAACCCTTTTGTTGTTGCCGGAGTTGGAGCCACATTTTTTGATCCGAAGGATGGGGACTCAGAAACAAAATTTTCTTTCAGTATCGGTGGTGGGATCAATGTACCGCTTGCCAAATATATCAGTTTACGTCTTGAGGGGCGGGGATTCGGAACTATATTTGATAGCAATAGCACGGTATTTTGTGCCGAAAATGAATGTCTGGTTAAAGTCAAAGGTGATCTTCTCTGGCAATATACCGCATTTAGCGGATTGGTTATCAGTTTTTAAGTCGATGCCACGCGCCACCTGCCAACCCCAATCATTGAGCAGCTGCTATTCCTCTTCTATGTAGACCTCATGCCATTTGTACATTCTTTCAGCTTCAACATAACCCGTTTCCCCCGTTCTTACTCTCTTAACCTTCCAATATATCTCTATTCTGTCCCGACGGGGTCTTATCTCCAAAATCTCTAGAACGTCATCAGGATCGACTTCAAATATTTCGTTTTCGTACCCATAGACCACATCGGGTTGCTTTACTATGATGAAGTTTTTACTTGCTGCACATGAAGAGAGCATTGCGAGGCTGGGCAATAAAAATAAAATCATCAGGCAGAAGATTAATAACCGTTTCATGACTTGCCTCCTCAATTAAGGGTTAGAAGAGGTAAAACCACATCTGCATAAACACTCGTAGGTAATTACCTGCAGTTCAGCAAAATCTCCTTTCTGCCGTTTTTATTTATTGAATCAAGTTGTTATCTTAATTTTACTACAAAAAATCCGGCATACAACCGTTGTAACTGACAATTCATCCTTTTTATCATTGCATTATCTCCAAACATTAAGCCTATTTCTGTTTCACATGGTCTTATGTTAAGGCAATTTGCGAGGACAGGGGAGGGCATCGCAAAGAAAAGTAAAAGTGCAATTGAAGTGTAGTATCGAAACTTATTCATCCTTCCATACAGCCGGACGTTTTTCGAAAA
>JAOZQF010000135.1 GCA_029932345.1 Desulfuromusa sp.
TTCATGGAATCTAAAAACTCTTGATTGGTCTTTGTCTCAGCCATTTTTTCCAGCAGAAACTCCATCGCATCAACGGTATTCATTGCGGAGAGAACCCGGCGAAGCAGCCAAATACGCTGCAGTTGAGCGGGATCCAACAGCAGGTCTTCCTTTCTGGTACCGGAGCGGTTGATATCCATCGCCGGGTAAGTACGCTTGTCCGCCAGACGACGATCCAGATGCAGTTCCATATTGCCGGTCCCTTTGAATTCCTCAAAGATAACCTCATCCATTTTACTGCCAGTATCAATCAACGCAGTCGCGATAATCGTCAAACTGCCACCCTCTTCAATATTCCGTGCGGCACCAAAAAACCGCTTGGGTTTATGCAACGCGTGGGCATCAACACCACCAGAGAGAATCTTGCCGCTGGAGGGGATAATTGTATTGTAGGCACGGGCAAGACGGGTAAGGGAATCGAGCAGAATCACCACATCACGTTTATGCTCCACCAACCGGCGCGCTTTTTCAATAACCATCTCAGCGACCTGGACGTGACGGCTGGCCGGCTCATCAAAGGTCGACGAGATAACCTCACCATCAACATTACGCTGCATGTCGGTGACTTCCTCGGGGCGTTCATCAATTAACAGAACGATCAGGTATACTTCCGGATGGTTTGCAGATATAGAATTGGCAATATTCTGCAGCAGGACAGTTTTACCGGTTCGCGGCGGCGCAACAATAATACCACGCTGCCCTTTGCCAATCGGTGCCGCAATATCAATCACCCGGGTCGCCTGATTGTCCGGGGTCGTTTCAAGGATCAGTCGCTCATCTGGAAATAGCGGTGTCAGGTTGTCAAAGAAAGTTTTTTCCCGCATTTTTGCCGGGTCTTCAAAGTTGACTTCAGCGACCTTCAACAGGGCAAAATAGCGCTCTCCCTCTTTTGGCGGTCTGATCTGACCGGCAACCGTGTCACCAGTGCGTAAAGCAAAGCGTCGAATTTGTGAAGGTGAAATATAAATATCATCCGGACCGGGGAGATAATTGGCGTCGGGAGCACGCAAGAACCCAAAACCATCCGGCAGAATTTCCAGAACCCCTTCGCCAAAAATGGCTTTCTTTTGCGCAGCAGTCGCCTTGAGAATTGAATAGATCAGGTCCTGCCGACGCATTCCACCAATCTCTGCCACATTGAGATCTTTACCGAGGGCAATCAATTCTGTCATTTTTGTCTGTTTCAGGTCTTTCAGGTTCATAAATGTTCTCCAGCCCGGGATTTAAGGTCAGGGTATCTACGGCTCAACCTTGTCAGGCTTTTCATGGGTAAATAAAACGTAAAAAAAATTTTCTATTGCTACAATAATTTAATGAATAATTGACGTCCCACAAGAGAAACCGTTGCATCCATCAGGTATGGGGCAAAATCGGGGCAGGCATAGTCGGTATAGTTAATTTGTATCTCTTTTTGTTGGCAACTATTATATTGATTGGTCTTATCAGAATTTAGAATTTGGGGAATTTATATTTTCCAACCTGCAGCAGCAGGTAAATAGATTTGGCAGGTACTGTCATCTTCTTGATAAGGTCGCTTTTACCTGCTTTGTCTGTCCATGTCAACCAAGAAGAGTAAATAACTTGTGGTGATAAACAATTTAATTGAGTTTCAAACCGTTTTTCCCCGGGACAACCCTCGCATCGACTGGTGAGGATTGCCCCGGGGCATTTCAAGATGGTCATTCAGCGAACGGTAGCTTACTTCAAAGGGTCAAGGATGCTGGGACTGATTCCCCCAGCAATATCAGAAAACAACTCTTTATACATTTTTGGCAAACCCAGCTGATCTTTTTTATCAGGAACTTCCTCCAGAGCCCTCTTTACCCCTGCCAAACTGATATTTTTAACTCGCACAAGATCTGTCTTATTATAGTACGCCTCATCAAAATCGGGGTATTGCAGAGTCAGCGCCTGAAAGCTATCCTCGCCGGCCAGCGTCCACAAAACCTGCCCGTCACGATCAATCACTGCAGCCGTTGCCACAATCTGGTTGTAGCGGGTTTCTAGTGTTTCCATCTTGGTCCTGGAACGCCTGATTTCATTGACCTGCTCGCCAGACAAAACCACCACAAGAACCGCATCGAGGACATTCTGCTTGGCCATCCGCGCCACAGTAGCTGTATCAAAAACATAACCCTGTGGCCAGCCTGACTCATTATGGGGACTCCCGGCACTTAAAAGTGAAAGGGCTGTCAAGTCTGGACTGACAGAGAGTGGACGCACATCAAAATAGCCCTTTTTCTTCCTCAGCTGCTCCACCAGCAATTCATGCTGACCGCTTGCTGATCCAACTAACATATTGAATAAATTATCTTTTTCTGGATAATCAAGGGGGCTGTTATAATCAACCAACAGAGGGAGAACACCCAGCACCTGAACCCGGGCATTATACTCTTTTTTTGGCAACTGAAATGTTCCACTACTACAACCAGCCAGAAAAACCGTTAAACAGAGACAACACAATATCTTTTTCATCATCACACCTCCTGAAAAATATGGTACCGCAAATTAGCACAGATTTTTTACTTTGGTTTCAAAACTAGCAGAAGATCTCCTGATATAAAAGGTTTAGAGTTTAACCTGACAATTTTCTGCTGGAATGGTTGCCACTTGAAAATTATTTCGCCCCCAGCGAAGTAATTCTTCCGGTGAAGAATGGAACAACTCTTCCGGTGGTGACTGACCGAGAAATTCCAGAGCCCACCAAAGCATATTAGAACCATTTCCCAGATGAACCAAGCCAATAGTGCCATTTCTTTTGCTCAATTTTTTGCCATTATCAGCGAGAGCCAGCGGCAGGTGGAAATATTCAGGAGAGACGGCGTTGAGGCATCGATACAGGTAGATCTGACGCGGAGTGGAAGAGAGAAGATCGGCACCACGAACAACCTGTGTAATCCCTGCATCAATATCATCAACAACAACGGCCAACTGATAGGCGAACAAACCATCAACCCGATGGAGGACAAAATCTCCAACCTCCTTTTCCAGATTTTGGCTCTGCAAACCCAAAATTCTGTCACAGTAAGCGATGTTTTCATCTGGAACACGCAACCGAATCGCCCGTTCACTACGTTCTCCATATGCCCCGTCCCTGCACGTTCCGGGATAAACAGGACCTTCCTCACCTGAATGAGGAGCACTGGCTAAAATTTCACGCCGAGTGCAACTGCAGGAAAAAACCCGACCATCGACACCTAACTGTTCCACAATTTGTTGATAACGAGCATGGCGGTGACTCTGATAGACGACGGCACCATCCCACTCAAAACCTAACTGTTCCAGAAGGGTCAACATCGCATCGGCCGATCCGGGAATAACCCGCGGTGGGTCCAGATCTTCAATCCTGAGCAGCCAATCCCCTCCGGAACACTTAGCTAACAGATAACTTCCCAGTGCCGCCAGCAGGGTTCCAAAATGGAGGGGGCCGGTAGGACTGGGGGCAAAACGGCCCACGACAGGTCTGACCAGGTTCTGCTCCGGTTGATTATTCATTATCGATCTCGCATAAAATTTTCATCACTTCCAGATGATGCAACCGGAACAAGTAACTGTCAAGCAGGCGAATTATCCACTATCGATAAAAGAGCCCATTGACAACCATTTCCGTTCAGTGTATTCATTACCTGTAAAGTTATCTTTAGGAGGTCAAAGTGGTCATAACAAGGGCAACAGAATACGCAGTGAGAGCAGTTATTTTCCTGGCTCAGCAACAAAAAGATAGTATCGTCTTAAAAAAAGATATCTGCCGCACCCAGGAGGTGACTCCGGCATTTTTGACAAAGATTTTTCAACCACTGATCAAAGCGGGAATTGTCAATTCTCAACGTGGTGTGGGTGGCGGGTTTCTCCTGGCTAAAGACCCAAGTGAAATCAATATGCTTGATATTCTTGAAGCTGAGGAAGGCAAGTTAAAATTAAACCATTGCCTGATCGATACAGATTTTTGCCAACGTGATGCCTACTGCTCTGCCCACGAAGTCTGGTACGATGCACAGCGTGAAATGGCTGAAGTTCTTAAACGCTATAGCATCGCCGATCTGGTGAGCCGGGAGAAAGAGAACTTGCAGCTCCTGAAAAATCCAACAACTTAAGAAACTAAATTGTTCAGGTTAACAAAAAGGGGCACAGGATTTTATTCTGTGCCCCTTTTATCATTTGATGGTTTCGTACAAAAAAACCCTGGATTCCAGGAGGGATTAGGATATCCAGGGTAAAACAGGAGGCTGCCACCGCCCCCTGTAAAATAATCAATCTCAAATCAATTTTACTACTTCATTTCTGATCGTCAACTACATCTATTAATTCAGGTTTATTTAAAGTTTTCCTCGGGATAGGCATTTATGTGATGAACGGTTAAATCGGCACCGGCAAACTCCTGATCTTCATTCAAACGAAAACCACTCACCTTGTCGATGACCGTATAAACGACATAGCTGGTTATCAGAGCGTAACCGACTGCCAGCAAAGTTCCAACCAACTGCGCCATAAAAGAGAC
>JAOZQF010000136.1:0-2054 GCA_029932345.1 Desulfuromusa sp.
AAAGTTAGGAATATGGCGACATCAACGATCTCTGTCATACCCCGGATAGCAATTCTAATATTGCTTAGTTTGTCCATTAGTTTCAGTACAGCAGCAATTGTAAATGGGCAAATGTACCACTGGGTTGATGAAAATGGTCAGCACAATTATTCCAATTCGCAACAGGATATTCCTGCCGAAATTCGCAACAAAAACAATGAGTATACCCCAGATACTTCAAGTATAACGATAAGCAGTGATCACAACAAATCCACCAAGTCTGTGGCTGAATCTGTCAGCAATGCGCCGAGTAAAAACTCTATCTCGATTCCATATACTGCCAAAGAGGGTACTGCAAACCGGGTTATTATCGATGTAACCTTTAATGGGCAAGTTACGGTGCCAATGTTGGTTGATACCGGCTCTCCCGGATTGGTTATTTCAAACAATCTGGCTGATCTCCTCAACCTTTCTAATCAAGAAGGGGAGAGGCTTGTGGTGTTTATTTCCGGTGTTGGAGGGCGCAAAATTGCGACTAAAACCATTATTGATAAATTGACGATGGGAGAAATAACCGAAGATTTCATTCCGGCCATTATTGTTTCCGACATATCCTCAAATCACTACCAGGGGTTGATCGGCATGGATGTATTGTCAAAATACACTATGACTATTGACCCGACTCAACATAAGTTGGTGGCAAATTTGATCCCATCTGCTCAAAATCTTCCGGCAGGGCGCAACAGATCATGGTGGCAAGCCAATTTCAAGGAGTTTGGTTTTTATAAAGAATACTGGAAGGAGCAGGAAAGGTTGATCGGCAAAAGTAAGTCGCCCTTTGCAAGGCTTTCTTCAAGTGAACTAAAAAGAACAAAAAGTGTCATCCTCCAACAAAAAAATATGGCAACACTCCTGTATGACAAACTGGAACGTTACGCTCGCTTTAACAGTGTGCCACGTCACTGGCGCCGTTGATCTTTCCCCATTCCTTGGCAGGGGATTCAATCCTTTAAAGACTCGACTTCAGGTTATCAATAAATACAACGTCGCATAATATATATTATGTAAACTAAACTATAGCTCAATATTGTATTATCAGGGTTAAACATCAAGGAATCAGGATAATCTTCCCATTGACCCCATTCTGCATCACCAGCTCATGGGCTTTAGGGGCGTCTACTAATGGTATCTCCGAATGGATGACCGGACGGTAACGTCCATTTATCAACCCTATTTTGATTGCGGCATGAATTTGTTGCAGCTGTTCCGATTGCGTATTAAAGAGTGACATGCCAAGGATCGAAGCATTTTTCCCCATCGTATCACGGGGATCAATCTCAATGGTTCCCCGACTGCCGATAATAACCACCCGACCATTTACTGCTAATAACTTCAGGTCTTTATCCAGGTTCACATTGGCCAGCATTTCCAGAATGACATTGACACCCGCCCCGGCAGTTAAATCTTGAACCGAATCAAGATAATTGTCCTGATTATGATTCAGTGCTGCAATAACTCCCTGATTCCATAATAACTTGAGTCCTTGTTCTGTGCCGGCAGTCCCGATAACTCGCAAACCACTTAATTTGGCAATCTGAATGGCAGCCAAACCAACTGCGCCACTTGCACCATGAATTAAAACTATTTCTCCCGCAGCAGCCTGGGCGCGAAGATTCAGTGCGATAAAAGCAGTACTATATGGGACCCCAAGTGCGGCTCCCGTCGAAAAACTACAGTTTTCAGGGAGAATGAAGGCCTGATCTTCATTACAGATCAACTCTTCCGCATAACTTCCCGAGATACAACCACAGGTATAAACCCGCTCCCCAATTTTTCTATTTTTCACCTCAGGACCGATTTCCGTAATAATTCCGGAGGCATCTTTCCCTGGTGTATATGGAAGATCCGGCTTAATCGGGTAGATTCCGGCACGAATATAGGTATCAACCGGATTAACTCCAATGGCTTTAACCTCAATCTTTATTTGATTTTTTATCGGAGTAAGTGTTGCAACCTCTTCATATTGCATAACATCTGCTTCGCCGAATTTGTGAACACATATTGCTTGCATAGAC
>JAOZQF010000136.1:2154-4535 GCA_029932345.1 Desulfuromusa sp.
ATCTGCGGCTAAAACAGTTTGAGTTTAAGATTATTATCCAACCGCTGCCAACTCTAATCGGCCACCCCAGCGACGTAATAACTCTTTTTTAACCGGTTGTGCGTCGAGTGTCGTTAATTGCTCGGTTTTTTGTACGTAATTGAAGGCTTCCTGACGGGCAGATTCAAGAACCCTGATATCTCTCAACAAACTGGCGACCCGAAAATCGGGAAGTCCAGCCTGTCGGGTCCCCAGAAAATCACCGGGACCGCGAATTTCCAGATCAGCTTCGGCAATGCGAAAACCGTCCTCTGTTTCAACCATCACCTTTAATCGGCGTGCAGCATCTTCACTGTAGTGATCCGAAGGAATCAGCAAACAATAACTTTTATCGGCACCACGGCCAACCCGACCACGCAACTGATGTAACTGTGAAAGACCAAAACGATCTGCATGCTCAATCATCATGACTGTCGCATTTGGCACATCAACGCCAACTTCAATCACTGTTGTTGCAACCAGAAGCTGAATATCACCCTGTCTGAAGGAGTTCATCACCTGATCTTTTTCGCCCGTTTTCATCCGTCCGTGCAATAATCCAATTTTGAAATCAGGAAAAATATCATTGGCAAAGGATTCTGCTGCAACAGTTGCTGCTTGTAAATCACTTTTTTCCGATTCTTCGACCAGTGGATAGACAACATAGGCCTGTCTTCCCTGGTTCAATTCCTGTTGGATCAACTCATAACCTCTGGCGCGCTGTGCAGCACTGAACCGCTTGGTGGTGACCGGCTTTCTCCCCGGCGGCAGTTGATCGATGACTGAAACAGAAAGATCACCATAGAGGGTCATTGACAAGGTTCTCGGGATGGGTGTTGCCGTCATCACCAGCATATCAGGATTTGCACCTTTGCGTTTCAATAGACTGCGCTGTTGAACGCCAAAGCGATGTTGTTCATCAATAATCCCCAGACCAAGGGAGTGAAATTCGACCCCTTCCTGCAGAACTGCATGGGTTCCAACAATAAGATCAATCTCTCCCTGAGCGATTTGTTCGAGAGTGTCACGTTTGGCTGCTACGGCCATATTTCCCTGAAGCAGACATATCTTCAGGCCAAGTATCTCAGTCCACTGCTGGAAGGTTCGATAGTGTTGTTCAGCAAGAATTTCGGTGGGTGCAACAACCGCAACCTGAGCCCGGTTCTCAATAGCAATCAGTGCTGCCATCATGGCAACAATGGTCTTGCCACTACCGACATCTCCCTGCAATAACCGGTGCATTGGATGGGGAGCCATCATATCTGTTTTGATTTCTCCCAGGACCCGGCGCTGTGCGTCGGTCAGTTTGAAGGGTAAAAGTTTATTCAGTGGAATCGTATACTTATGGGAGAATTTAAAAGCTATCCCCTCTTCCAGTTGAACCCCTGCCCTCTTCAATGCCAGACCCAATTCCAGATAAAAAAATTCATCAAAAACCAGTGAATACCGGGCTCTATCACAACCTTTTTGTAAATCGTCTATATTTATGGATTCATCCGGCCAATGGGCTTGTTTTAAAGCCACTGGGATGGGAAGTAGATTATATTTTTCCTGGATCTCTGCTGGGATAAGCCCTGGAATATATTCACTATTTTCCTGAATCAGTTGGTGCCAGATTTTACGCGCTTGCTTTTGTGTTAGCCCTTCGGTCAAAGAATAAACGGGAAGAATTCTACCAAAATTCAGGGGATCAGAACTCATCAGCTGTTGCAGATCCTGGTCAGAATTAAGTAATTCGGAGTCTGGGTGGTGAACTTCACGGATGGCGGCAAACCGTTTCACTTCACCAATAAAAACTGCCTTTTGTCCAACCGGAAAACGTTTTTGTAGCCACGGTTTACGGTAGCGAAACCATTTTAAAGCGATTTTTCCACTGCCATCGCCAACGATAACTTCATAAATACTACGCCGACTCCGGGTGGTGACGGTTTCACCCGAAGCGAGGACAGTTCCGACAAAAACTTCCTGTTGGTTATCGATTAATTGGTTGATTGTTTTGAATTGACGGCGATCTTCATATCTGATCGGGAGATGATAGAGGGCATCTTCAATGGTGGTTAAACCCAGTTTTTGTAGTTTCGGAACCATGCGTGGACCGACACCGTGCAGGGTGTCGAGTTTTTTATCCAGTTCGGGACGGAAATTGAGAGGAGGGTTATGAGCCATTATTATCCTGACTCACTTTTCAAATATGGCATTCAGTGCGGTGAGAACTTCCTCAATATCAAGATCATGCCCCCTGGCCCCCTGTGCAATAGATTCACTGGTTGCTCCGAGACACTCGCCACAATCCAAACTAAATTGACCAAGAACTTTTGCGACCGCCGGATCCATCTGTAAAATTTCATAGAAGGTCATATCTC
>JAOZQF010000137.1 GCA_029932345.1 Desulfuromusa sp.
TATCAGCTCCATTACTGGTCACCTGAGCAACACCTGGTATCACATGTGATTTTTGTCCGTGAGACCGCCGGGCCATATCTGTTTTAACAAGATTGTCCCACCCCGTTAATTCAGGTGCAGAACTTTGTCTGGAGGGTGTCCTGTCTCTATCTCAGGACCGCCATTGAGTTGACCTTTGAACCGCATCTTTGAATTTCTTCAGATCACTTCCTCGGTTAGTTTCAGGGTGGTAGCAGCGAGTCGGTTGCTCTTTCGTCTGTTTCTCAATACCCCCCCCGGCTGCTAACCGGGCAACCCCCAGGGCAGTTAAATCCGCAGATGATTGGACAATAATCTGGCGAGAGAGGACATCAGCCAGAAATTGACATAAGTAGGGGTTTGCCGATAATCCCCCATCAATAGAGATGACCTCTTTGATCGGGGAATATTGATTCATGGCATGGATCACTTCGGCGGCTCTAAAAACAATCCCCTCCAGAATCGATTGCATCAGATCAGCAGGTTGGGTATTAAGAGACAACCCCAGCCAAAGCCCCCCGGCAGTTCTATCCCAGTACGGGCAACCCAGGCCGGTTAGTGCCGGGACAAAGACCAAGTCTCTCGAACAAGCGCTGGGTTGGCTGAATTGCTGGATTTCATCATAGGTAGAAAATAACCCTAACGAGCGTGCCCAGTTGATCGCCGATCCGGCGGCATAGACCCCGCCATCCAGAGCATAGATTGGATCTCTGCCTTGGAGCTGCCATGCAACAGTTGGCAGCAACCCCTGTTCAACTGATTGGCAAGGCTGATCTCCGGTCACCGTCAGGGCAAAGGCTCCAGTCCCAAAGGTTATTTTGGTGTCTCCAGGTTGGTTGCAGCCATGACCATAAAGGGCTGCCTGCTGATCAACAATACTGGCGGTTACCGGAATTCTACGCCCTTTTGAGAGGATAGAACCAAAATCCCCAGTTGTTGGAACAATTTTCGGTAAAGCCTCTATCGGCACACCAAACAGGTGACAGAGCTCCTCATCCCATTCACCGGAATGTATATTCATCAGTGAGGTTCTGGATGCCGTGCTGATATCCGTCACAAAACGGCCGGTCAGGCGGTCTAGAAAAAAGGCATCGGTTGTCCCCAGCCGAAGCTTTCCTTGCTGCAACAGCTCTTTTGCTGCTGGAATATGTTTAATAATCCAGGCAAGTTTGGTTGCAGAAAAATAGGTGTCGAGAGGGAGCCCTGCTTTATTGAGGACTAAAGCCTGGTGTTTTTCAACTTTGAGCTGTTCGATAACCTGATGAGTTCGGTTGTCCTGCCAGACGATAACTGGAGAAATCGGCCGTTTTGATTCGGCATCCCATGCCAGACAGCTTTCCCCCTGATTATCAATACCAATAGCTGAAATATCATCGCAGTGATCTATGCAGCGTTGGATATTTTGAATCAGCTCATCACCATCGTGTTCAACCCAGCCCGGTTCAGGGTAAAATTGTTGATGCTCAATTGTTTCGACAATTTTGCCGGTTCCTGAGTCATCAACCACCATTGCACAGGTACTGGTGGTACTTTGATCGATTGCGAGGATTCTCATCAATGCTTCCAGTTATTCGTTAGAGGTAAGAGACTGACTCAGTAATTATTAAAATAGAACGCAATTATAATTCCTTCAACAATAAAATGGCATATCAGCTTAAATTTACGTGCTTTTTTCGTTTCCTGGACTATTTCTTAGAATATTATTGGAGACTGAATCAAAGATTTTATTGGTTATATGGTCAGATATGGTGCTTGATCAAGTGATATCCCCATGTTAGTTTAATCTACGTGAAGGATAGAGAGGTGATTTTATGCTATGGAACAGGGTGTGATGAACGGGTTTGAAAAGAAAATGAATTTTGCAATAAAAAACAAACCATGTTATATAGCGCATGTATGCAATTTGTGGATTGTCACTCAATGGCGAGTGATGCAGCGATGATGCTTGTATGGAGAGGCGAATGACTCTCTTGCAGGCATTTTTTTATTTGTAGCAGAGGGATTGATTTGTTTTAGTTTGTGACCGGAGGATTGGAAGAAGAAATGCCAAAATTTATCTGTCTATATGTCAAATATGTTGATGCCATTTCGATCAAAGTCGGTCGGGCAACAATGTATTTAATTTTTGTCATGATCGGGGTTTTGCTCCTCGGTGCACTGACTCGAAACGTTCTGCATATGCCACTCTCCTGGACTGTTGAAATGGCTCAATTTATCATAACGGCCTACTATATTGCAGGTGGGGCGTATTCGATGATTTTGCGAGAGCATGTTCGAATGGATCTGATCTATGACCACCTTTCAGAGAAAAACCGGGCGAGAATGGATCTTGTTACAACTTTTTTCCTGCTGTTCTACCTGCTGGTTATGCTTTTTGGAGCTGTCTCCAGCACCATGTACGCCATCGAGTATGGTCAGCGGAATTTCTCGCAGTGGAATCCTTCCATGATCCCTATCAAAGTTATTATGGTGGCGGGTATTGTTCTGATGATTCTGGAATCCATCTCATTCTTCTTTAAAGATCTGGCAATAGCGACAGGAAACAAAATCTCATGAGTTATGAATTAATTGCCCTTACGATGTTTGGGGGGATGCTGCTCCTGATGCTGACCGGCCAGCGGGTTTTTGCTGCCATCGGTTTTATTTCGGCTGCTGCGGCATTACTCCTTTATGGCAATGGTGCCATTGAGATGCCGTTCAATGCGGCATTCAAGCTGTTTAACTGGTACCCGATGCTAACCCTGCCCCTGTTTGTTTATATGGGATATGTCCTCTCTGAATCGGGTATAGCCGATGATCTTTACACGATGTTCCATGTCTGGTTCGGCAATATCCATGGTGGCTTAGCCGTTGGTACAATTGGCTTGATGGTGGTTATTTCAGCCATGAACGGGCTCAGCGTTGCCGGAATGGCCATCGGTGCAACGATTGCGCTTCCAGAAATGTTGCGGCGTAACTACGACAAGGTGATGATTACCGGGGTTGTCCAGGCAGGGAGTTCACTGGGCATTTTGGTACCCCCCAGCGTGGTTCTGGTCCTCTATGGGATGATTGCCCGTCAGCCTGTCGGCAGGCTCTGGCTGGCTGGTGTCATCCCTGGTTTAATGATGGCGGCATTTTTTGCTATCTATATTGTTATCAGATGCAAATTACAGCCCCATCTTGCTCCTGTGGTCAGCAAGGAAGAGCTGGACATACCTCTCAAAGAAAAACTCAAGCTATTAAAGGCTGGTATTATCCCCTTCATGATATTCTTTTTCATGACCGGGCTGTTCCTGATGGGAATTACCAGTTTGGTAGAAAGTTCGGCGGTTGGTGCAACTGCTGCAACGATTGCTGCCATTGCTAAAGGGTCGTTTAACCGGAAGGTGATTGAGGAATCTGTCAGAAAAACTCTGGGAATTTCCTGTATGTTTATGTGGGTTATTCTGGCTGCCCTCTCTTTTGGAGCTGTTTTTGATGGAATTGGTGCTGTTAAGGCGATTGAGGCCTTGTTTATTACAAAATGGGACCTGAGCCCTTGGCAGGTGCTGGTCATGATGCAGCTGTCTTATATCGTGATGGGGATGTTTTTAGATGATACGGCCATGCTGGTTATCGTTGCCCCACTCTATGTTCCACTGATTATTTCTCTGGGATTCAACCCGATCTGGTATGGAGTTCTGTACACGATCACTTGTCAGATCGCCTACATGACCCCCCCGTTTGGGTATAATTTGTTTTTAATGCGGGCTATGGCGCCGCCCGAGATTACCTTGCCGGATATCTACCGATCTATTATCCCGTTTGTATTGATTATGGTTTTCGCCTTGGTATTAATAATGATTTTTCCACAGATCACACTCTGGCTTCCCAATTATATCTATGCAAAATAACACTGGAAATTTGCATTGATTGATATACCGGCTCTTATCTTTAACTGTAAACGAAGGAGGTAACTGATGAAAGATGAAAAACTCGTACTAAAGACCCAGACTCAAGATCAGAAGAACGGCCGTCGAGATTTTATCAAGAAAGCAGGTATCGCAACAACCGGAGCGGTTGCCGCATCCACTGTATTCAGCGCTCCCTATGTTTATGCCAAGTCCAATCCGATCAAGTGGCGGCTGCAAACCTATTCAGGAGCTGCTTTGGGCGCACATGTTATCCAGCCACAAATTGAAGCATTTAACCGCGCCGCACACGGTCAAATGGAAATTGAACTCTATTTTGCCGATCAGCTGGTTGCTACCAGTGAGCTGTTCCGTGCTATGCAAAATGGTATGATTGATGCGGTTCAGAGTGATGATGCAACTATGGCATCCCCGGTTGATATCAATGTTTTCGGTGGGTACTTCCCATTTGCAACCCGCTATAGCCTCGATGTGCCTGTTCTGTTCAAATACTATGGTTTGAATGAGATCTGGCAGGAAGCTTATGACGAAGTCAGAAATGTAGAATGGCT
>JAOZQF010000138.1 GCA_029932345.1 Desulfuromusa sp.
CCATGGCCATCTTTTACATCGAAGGCTTTCAACTCATTCCCGTGGTTATCATAGATGATCCGACCATCGGTCAGAACCCCATCGACATCGAGCAACAGGAGCTTAATCCTGGCCAGTTGATTCTCCATCAGACAACTCCGGATTTAAGCAGATCATGGAGATGAACGATACCAACCGGCACCTTCCCCTCGGCATCAGCAAAAACAAACAGCGAGGTGATCGAATATTTTTCCATAATCTGTAACGCCTTAGCCGCAAGGTTTTTCCTGAGAATCCGTTTCGGATCGGTGGCCATCACCTGCTCGATCGGTTGTTCTAAACACTCCAGACCCTGCTGCATAATCCGGCGCAAATCACCATCGGTAAAAACCCCGATCAGAGAACCCTGAGAATCGACAACACCGGTCACCCCCAATTTTTTGCTGGTAATCTCAAACAGAGCATCGCGTAGCAGGGTCTCTGGTTTTACCAGCGGGATTTCATCACCAACATGCATCAGGTCTTCAACTCGAAGTAGCAGCTTCTTCCCCAGAGCACCTCCCGGATGAAACAGGGCAAAATCCTCTGCCTTGAAACCTCGAGCATCCAACAGTGCAACCGCCAGGGCATCCCCCATCGCTAAAGTAACCGTGGTGCTGGCTGTTGGAGCCAAGCCGAGAGGGCAGGCCTCTTCTGCAATACTGATATCAAGGTGGACATCTCCGGCAATCCCCAGGGTGCTGTGCGGGTTCCCTGACATCGTAATCAGTGGCAAACCCATTCGCTTGATCACCGGTAAAATCCGGCTGACTTCCTCAGTTTCCCCTGAGTAGGAGACAGCGATAACAACATCCCCTTTTGACAACATCCCGAGGTCACCATGGATCCCTTCAGCAGGATGGAGAAAAAACGTCGGGGTTCCGGTTGAAGCCATGGTTGCCGCAACTTTCTGGCAAATTAAACCAGACTTCCCCATCCCCGTCACAACAACTTTTCCCCGACAATCTAAAATCATTTTGACCGCCTGGGTAAAAGTATCATCAATCCGGGACTGCAATGCCAAAACTGCATCGGCTTCAATCTGCAAAACCCGCCTTGCTGTTTTAATCATCACTCTTCTCCCCTATTCCAGATTGTTTGAAAATGGCATCAAATTCTAAAATCTGTTTCAGCAGCTCTTTCACCTGAGCCAGCGGTAGAGAGTTCGCACCATCACAGAGCGCCCGATCTGGATCTTCATGAACTTCCCAGAACAAACCATCAATCCCAGTCGCAGCTGCAGCTCGTGACAAAGATCCGACATACTCTCGCTGCCCCGAAGAGGAGCCTCCGGCACCACCTGGCAATTGCACCGAATGGGTCGCATCAAATATGACCGGATAGCCCATCTCACGCATAATCACCAGTGAGCGCATATCGACAACCAGGTTGTTGTAACCGAAAGAGACGCCCCGTTCGGTCAGTAAAATCTTCTCGTTACCGGTTGAAACAATTTTATTCACTCCGTGCTCAATATCCCAGGGAGCCAGAAACTGACCTTTTTTTAAATTAATCGGTTTTCCAGTTTGACCCGCAGCAACTAAGAGATCGGTCTGGCGACTTAAAAAAGCAGGAATCTGGAGAATATCCAGGACATCTGCCGCTGCAGCCACCTGACTGACATCATGGATGTCGGAGATAATCGGCAACTCAAATTCATTACTGATCCGCTCCAGAATCCGCAAACCCCGCTCCACCCCGAGCCCACGAAAAGAGGTGACTGAGGTCCGGTTGGCTTTGTCATAGGATGCTTTGAAGATCAACTCACAGCCAAGAGTCTGGGTGAGCTCTTTTAAACCTTCAGCGATCCTTAACGTCAGGTTCTCATCTTCAATAGCGCAGGGTCCGGCAATTAGAACCAATTGCTTGCTACCACCGAAACTAACCGAACCAACGTTGACCGGTCTCATTTATCCCCCTCTCGCTGCTTCTGGCAGGCTCCGACAAAGGACTCAAACAAAGGGTGGGGCTCCATCGGCCGAGACTTAAACTCAGGATGGAACTGGCAGCCGAGGAACCAGGGATGATCGGCCAGTTCGGCGATTTCAACCAGGTTCAACTCTGGATTCAACCCTGAGAAAATCAACCCGCAACTCTCTAACTTTTCTAAATAGTTATTATTAAACTCGTAGCGATGGCGATGACGTTCAGTCAGATGATCTTTTCCATAAATTCTACGGGCCAGAGACCCCTCGACCAGATCACAGGGATAAGCGCCCAGACGCATGGTCCCCCCTTTCCCCTTGACCTTCTTTTGCCCTTCCATAATATGGATCACCGGATTCGCAGCCGTTTCATGAAACTCTGAGGAATGGGCATCATCGAGGTCACAGATATGGCGGGAAAACTCAATAATTGCCATCTGCAGCCCCAGGCAGATCCCAAAAAACGGAATTTTATTTTCACGGGCATGACGAATTGCCGCAATTTTACCTTCACTGCCCCGTTCGCCAAAACCACCGGGGATCAGAATTCCGTCAATACCAGCAAAAGCATCATCGATACCGTGACGCTCCAGTGTTTCGGAATCAACATATTTAAGATTGACCCGACAATTATTGGCAATGCCACCATGGGTTAACGCCTCAGCCAAAGATTTATAGCTCTCGGTCAGGCCGACATACTTGCCGACGATCGCAATTGTCGTCTCGTGCTCCGGATGCTTGATCCGCTGGATGATCCTCTCCCAACCGGATAAATCAGGGGTTTTGGTCCAGATATTGAGATAATCGACAATCCGTTCATCCAACCCTTGTGCATAAAAAGCGGTGGGCACTTCATAGATGGTTTCAACATCACGGGCCGTAATAACTGCTTCTTCAGGAACATTACAGAACAGTGCAATTTTTTCTTTCATCTCGCGAGGGATTTCGCGGTCACAACGGCACAACAAGATATCTGGCTGGATACCGATTTCACGCAGATCCTTAACACTGTGCTGGGTTGGCTTGGTTTTCAGTTCACCCGCCGTTGCGATATAGGGGACCAACGTCAGGTGGATATAGAGGACATTGTCTCTGCCACGATCAGCTCGAAACTGGCGAATCGCCTCAAGAAAAGGGAGAGATTCTATATCCCCAACCGTGCCGCCAACTTCTATTATTGCAATATCGACCCCTTTGGCGTTGTCCAGGATCTTTTGTTTAATCTCATTGGTAATATGGGGGATAACTTGAACCGTCCCCCCCAGATAATCGCCGCGCCGTTCTTTGCGGATCACCGAGTCATAAATCTGACCGGTGGTAAAGTTTGATTTGCGCGATAATTTTGCCGAAGTGAAGCGTTCATAATGACCAAGATCAAGGTCGGTTTCCGCGCCATCCTCGGTCACAAAGACCTCACCGTGCTGGAACGGGCTCATGGTCCCGGGATCGACGTTGATATAAGGATCCATCTTTTGCATAGACACCTTCAGCCCCCGGGCTTCCATCAACGCTCCGACTGAAGCTGCTGCCAAACCTTTGCCAAGGGAAGAAACCACCCCACCAGTTACAAAGAGAAACTTTGTTTTCATTGATTTATTCCATCCTTCATAAAAATTGCTGTTCGACGAGCAAAACTATCAGTACCCATGAAGGGTCAATTCTACACAGAAACAGAGGCGAAAGAAACCCTGTTCATGCAAAAAACCGTCCATATTTAAAAAACAGAGTAACAATATGATTTAATTATAGATTTTCTACCGACATGAGTTGCGAAACCCGTTTTAAATCGGCCGGAGTATCAACGCCATGACAGGCGAACTCAGTCACCGCAACATACAGGTCAATCCCCCGTTCAAGGGCACGCAATTGCTCCAGGTTTTCCAATTTTTCCAGGGGTGTTTTTGACCAGCCGGGATATTCCAGCAAAAGTTCCCGACGGTAAACATAGAGCCCGATATGGCGCAACAACCCCAACTGCGGCAGTGCTTCTGCAAGCTGATCAGAATCAAGATCACGTGGAGAGGGGATCGGGGCACGGGAAAAGTAGAGTGCCATCCCGGATTGTTTTCTGACCACTTTAACCACATTGGGATTATAAAAATCATCAACCTGATCAATCCGACTGGCAAGTGTCCCCATTTGTATCTGCCGATCTTCCAGCAGTGGAACAATCACCTGATCGACCATCCGTGGATCAATAAGGGGTTCGTCCCCCTGAACATTGACAATCAACTCAGCTTCAATTTTTTCAGCCACTTCAGCCAACCGGTCGGTTCCGGTTGGATGATCAGCCCTAGTCAACATAACTTCACCACCAAAACCCTCAACCACAGCAGCAATACGTACATCATCGGTTGCAACGATAACCCGATCGACCAATTTGGCGTTAGCAACCCGCTGGCAGACATGTTGAATCATCGGTAAACCATTGATTAGTGCTAGCGGTTTTCCTGGAAATCGGGTCGATCCGTAACGAGCGGGAATAATCGCCGTAACCTTCTCCATAACTAAAG
>JAOZQF010000139.1 GCA_029932345.1 Desulfuromusa sp.
ACTCAGGCTCCGCCTTCAAACATTTGCCGCTCTTTTTCTCAAATCAGCTGTTCCACTCCGACAGCGTCACACGGGAAATGGTTGTTCAAAAACAAAAACCTTGGGACAGTCCCGGTTTTGCTGAATAGCTATGATCTATTTTGCATAAAAAATCTTGCGGAACTTTTTACCCCAGCTGCGAATTTCATCATCAGAGAGAGATCTGATCGGCAGAACTTTGACTTTATTGATCCCGTCAATTGGGGGGAAAACGCCGGGGGCAAGAACGTATTCACCAACTTTAGTGGCCAGCAGTTGCATGGCATTCTGGCTTAACCAATAGTCAATAAACTCTTTTGCTGCTTTTGGATTGGTGGTATTGGCAGCGATAGCGATCCCACGTGGAGTCCCCAGCAATGTATCAACCCTGGCCCAATCGAGGGGGGCAGGAGCTTTGGAAATAATGTATTTGGGCATGGAGATACCGAGCACTTTTTCGCCACTTTCTATCGGTGCCGGAGTCGGGCCGAAGGATTTGACAAACATCGGCTTGTTTGCAGCAAGACCTTTAAGAAACTTCATCCAGCCGGCATCATCACCGAAAATTTTTGCCTCTTTCAGGCCGACCAGCCAGGAGATCGTTGTCGCGTGGGAGGATGGATCGGGCATAACCATTTTGTTGTACCATTTTGGATCGGTCAGATCTTCGTAACGGGTGGGAACATCCTCAGGTTTAACCAGATCTTTGTTGTAGATAGGGGCAACATATTCGATCCCGAACTGGACAATGGTGTCATCTTTTTGTGCCCAGGCAGGATAACCTTTTGCTGTTGGTGATTTATAGGGAGCCAGAACCCCTTTTTCCTTCAATATCTGCATAATGGGGAGCGGGCTTTGGAGAACATCAGCGCGGAGTTTCCCGGCTGAAAATTCGGTTAAAACTGTCGCCAGATACTTGGAGGTAGAGATACGGGTGTAAACAGTTTTGGTTGCATGGCCAGCATTGAAGTCATCCACAATCGGCTGAATTGCGGTGATATTGGCATAAAAATCAATTTTTTCAGCAGCTATGGCGCTACTAAAAATTCCGCAAACCAGAACAAGGCTCAATAATACGATCACCATTTTTCTCATGTGCTAGCTCCTCTCAGAAAAAATCTACAGTTAAAGGCCACCTTTCGATAGAAATGTTGACTCTTTGTGTTTCACCAGGAGTCTGTCGACAGACTCCTAGCTATCAAGTTTAGCACATAATAAACAGTGTTAAAGTGGGGTCGGCAAGATTTTGTAGATTAAACCTGAATCAGTGAGTGAAAGGCGGAATGAGAGTGCCAAGTGCTTAGATTGAATAACGTGTTCCAAAGAATCTTAGCTACCCCCATAGGTTCAGCTAAGATTATTCAAATGCCTATTTTTAGTGATCAGGAGCCCTTACCAGCTTGTAAAATCAGCTTTGGGCGGACAGAGCAAAGCCCCCTTTTTCTATCCCACCCAATCGGTATACAGATCGAGGTTAAACCCGACAATAAACCTATCACCGACCCGGTAAGTTGGGGCACGCAGATTGCCACTGGGCCCCATGACCCGCTTTAAAATTTCTTCCTTTTCAGCGGTGGCAACATCAAACTTTACAACCTTCTTCCCTTTCGCAACGCTGATTACGCTGGCATTCTGTAATAGCTGCCATGCCTCATCAGCTGCGATCTTTATTTTTCGGGCATCAACAATCTCGGCAATTGCAACCTGTTTTTCCTCAAGAAACTCCTGAGCCTTTTTGCACGACGCTCAGCCTTTACGTAAATATGCCCAATCGATATCCATTTTTATCTTCCTTTTCCTAAGTAATTAGTTGAGTACACCGGAAACATATCATGTGACGAACAATGGGAAAAGAGAGATATGACAGAAACAGTTTCACCCCCTGCATCCTTTCAGAGGAGTTCACAGACAATCAGTCCATCGGTTCATTGAATCAATTTTTGACAAAAAGTCATTGAATATTATATAGTGTGTCATTAAAATTATTTTACAGTTAAATCAACATCGTGTCTTTTTTAAAAGATTATAGTCAAAAGGGTTTTTTGATGACAGATATGGCGCAATCACATTATCAGCTGGGAATGAATTACTTTCTGGGTAAGGGGGTAGAAAAATCTTTTTCTGCAGCGATGAAGTGGTTTCGACTGGCGGCTCAACATCGTCATCCCAAGGCAATATTCATGCTCGGGCGAATGTATGACAAAGGGACCGGGACGGCAGAAAATCCTGCAGAAGCAGCGAAATACTATTTAAATTCTGCCGAACTGGGGTACGTGCGCGCGCAAAATGTCATTGGTCAGAGCTATATGAAAGGTCGCGGTGTTCCAGCAGATTACGACCAAGCCCTCCATTGGTTCCGTAAAGCCGCCGAGCAAAATTATTCGGATGCCCAGTATAATCTCGGGCTGATGTACGCAAAAGGGCACGGTGTTCCGAAGGACTTTATTGAGGCTAAACGGTGGTGGGGGATGGCTGCAGAGCAAGGGAATCCTAAAGTCCAATTCACCCTCGGACACATGTACCTGGTCGGCAAAGGGGTTAAAAAGAATTATTCCAAGGCACGACAATGGTTACGCCAGGCTGCAGAGCAAGGATTGCCCACCGCTCAATTCCATCTCGGAATGATGTATGCCAGAGGTAACGGGGTGCTACAGAGCTATACAGAAGCACGGCAGTGGCTGCAAAAAGCGGCCGAGCAAAATTATCTTGAGGCTATTTACAATTTAGGAAAATTACTCAGTTCCAGTAGCGAAGAGGTGCGCGACCCCACTTCTGCAGTTGTTCTGTTGAAACAAGCCGCAACCCGTGGTCATCAACGTTCTCAGGTTCTACTGGGACAACATTTTGTCAAAGGGATTGGCACTGCGCAAGATTACCAACTGGCCTATCATTGGTGGATGGAAGCGGCCAATGCCGGAAATGCCGATGCCCAATACAATCTGGGGATCATGTATCTCAACGGTAAAGGGGTTGAAAAAGATTCACTGGAAGGCAAAAAATGGTTGACCAATGCAGCAGATCAGGGGCACACCAAAGCCCAGTACTGTCTCGGAGTGATGTACTCAACCGGCAAAGGGGTTCCTCAGGATATGGACGAAGCCTTCCGCTGGAAAGAAGCAGCCGAGTTCTGGGAATCTCTTTAAGCGGTAATCTGGTTATCCAGTTTTCTCAACCTACGCAGGAAACGGTGAAAGAGCCTGTACTCCTCCACGCAGGGGATCCAATCCACACTCGCAAAGCTCGCCTACGGCTCAAACATTCCTCATTTAGCCTTGAATCCCCTCCGTTCCGGAAATATCGGGGAACCGGAGGAGCGAAGTAGCTAAACAGAATCGGCAAGAAGAAACTATCAACATTATGCTCAAATAAATAATTATTCCTCATTGCATAATCAATGCATCTATGCATAATAGTTTCATGATAACTCACATCTCGTCACCACAGCTCCAATCTCTGGCTGATGCAACAGCACGGGTCATGATTGTTGTTGACACTCAAGGGACAATCACCCTTCTCAGCAAGCTTGCTCAGCAACAACTCAATCTTTCAGTTGAAGATTCTCTTGAAACAGAGCTCCCCGGTTTCTGGCTTCAAGTCAGTAAGATTCTTGATGGATCGCAACTCAGTTGTGAAATTCCACTTCAGATTGCCGATCGAGAATATCTGGTCGGGGTGAACCCCTACCTGGAAAACAGCCGTATCTGCGGGGCCGTCTGTATTCTGGTGGATGGAACCCAGCTCGACACAATGACCCGGCGCCTCCCCTCTTTTCAGACTCTCTCCCGCGAACTTGACACAATTATTGACTCATCATCCGACGGACTTTTTGTCTGTGATGCAAATGCCAACGTAATCCGCATGAATCCGGCCTCTGAAAAAATCCACAACTTATCAGCCAGCATAATTGTTGGCCGCAATATGCGAGAATTGATTGAAGAGGGATTTATCTCCCGTTCCGCCGCATTGGAAGCGAGTAAAAGCAAAAAGCGGGTCACCCTGTTACAGGATAAAGATGGCCATAAACTGATCTCCATTGCGACACCGGTTTTTGATGAACAGGGGGAGCTCAATCGGGTTGTCGTCAGCGAGCGGGATATTACCGAAATTGATAATTTACAGCGAGAACTGGAAAAACAGGAGGCAATTAAAGACAGTTTTCGTGATCAGATGGTGGCAATGCAACAAGCCGAACTCGATTCGCAACAGATTATTGCCCGCAGCCCGACAATGATCCGCGCTCTGCAACAATCAATTAAAGTTGCTAAAGCCGACTCTTCAGTCTTGATTCTGGGTGAATCCGGCGTTGGCAAAGGGCTGATCGCCGACTTGATTCATAACAAATCAACCAGAGCGAAACACCCCCTGATCAAAATTAACTGTGGCGCTATCCCCGAATCCCTGATTGAGGCAGAACTGTTCGGCTACGA
>JAOZQF010000140.1 GCA_029932345.1 Desulfuromusa sp.
CCAAAGGTTTGATAAAGAAGATCGGCCAGATAGGCACCAAAAATCCCGACGATATTATGAATCTGTTGGGGATGGAGATTATTGTTGAAAGAGGGATCGTCGTTACTGTAACTGCCGAGACAGATCAACAGAAAAATCCCCAGAGCCAGCCACAGCAGACCGAGAATCTCTTTGCGCATCCAATTTTCAGTGGGAACTTCTGGAATGTCTTTACTCATAAATACAGACTTTTCAATTATTAATATGTGATTAATGGGCAATAATTCTGGGAGAATACCCGATTATTGCGACTGTGTGCCAGCTAAAAACTTTTATAACTGCAAAATAAGGGGAAGAATCAGAGGTCTCCGGGCAATTTTTTTATTGAAGCAACGGCGCAATGTCTTACGCACCTCAACGCGGAGCTCTTCCCAATCACTGAGCATTTCCTGACTGTGTTCCTGCAATAAATCACAGACCGCCTGCTTTGCCTCAGCCAGTAATGTCTCACTCTCTTCACTCTCTTCGGGAACAAATCCTTTACTGAAGATCTCCGGGCCATGAACAATTTCTCCGGTTGACTGGTTGATTGCCAGCATCAGGATGACCAACCCATGGTTGGCCAGATGGCGGCGATCCCGCAGTTCCATTTTGCCAACATCGCCAACCCCTTTGCCATCAACCAACACCCGACCCGTTTCAAAGCGTTCTCCAAGGGTTAGCCCCTCCGTATTGACGGTGAGTTTTTGACCATTTTCAAGAACCAGCGTATTTTCCTCTGGCAGACCCATCTCGATAGCCAACTGTTTATGTTTGACCAGATGGCGATATTCACCGTGGATCGGGACAAAAAATTTCGGTTTAACCAGACTGTGTACCAGCTTCAACTCTTCGCGACTGGCGTGTCCAGAGACATGAATTTCGCTGGTTTTTTCATAGTATACTTCAGCTCCGCGGCGGTACAGGTTATTGATCAGATCGCTGATCGCTTTCTCATTACCGGGGATAAATTTTGACGACAAGATGACCGTATCACCCGGTTCCAGTTCAATCTGTTTATGATCCCCCAGGGCAATCCGCATCAGGGCACTCAATGGTTCCCCCTGGCTCCCCGTAGTGATAATCAAAACCTCTTCCGGTGGTAGATTGCGCATCTCCCGCAGGTCAATAAATTGTTCTTCTGCGATGGTCAGATAGCCCAGTTGTCGTGCGATATCAACATTGCTGACCATACTGCGACCGTTGATCAACAGTTTTCGACCGGCAATTTTTGCCGCATCGGCAATTTGTTGGATCCGGTGGATATTGGATGAAAATGTTGCGACAATGACCCGTTGTTGACATTGAGGAATCATCTCATCCAGAACTTTTCCGACACTCCGCTCCGACAGGGTGTAGCCCTGATTCTCTACATTGGTTGAATCGGCCAGCAAGAGGAGAACTCCCTCTTCCCCCAGTTCTGCCAGTCGTGCCAGATCGGTCGTTTCGCCATCGACCGGGGTCTGGTCAATTTTAAAATCGCCGCTGTGAATCATTGTTCCCGCCGGAGTTTTGATTGCCAGACCCACTCCATCAACAATTGAGTGGGCAGCCCGGTAGGGTTCTACCGTGAACGGGAACAGGTCAAACTTTTTACGCGGCTCAATTTGAACCAGTTCAACCCGTTGGTCGAGTTCAAATTCCTTCAGTTTGTTGCGCAGCAGTCCCAGGGTGAGGCAGGTTCCGTAGATGGTCGGTTCACCAAGCTGTTGCCAGAGAAACGGAATCGCACCGATATGGTCTTCATGGCCGTGGGTTAAAACCAGCCCGACAATATCTTCACTGCGTTCTTCGAGAACTTTGATATCGGGGAGAACCAGATCGATACCAAACATATAGGCTTCCGGAAACATCAGCCCGCAATCTATCAGCAGGATTTTGCCCCCGTATTCAATTGCCATCATATTCATGCCGATCTCACCCAGCCCACCAAACGGAAGAAGATGGACTGATTCGACTTGATTATCGGACATACTGTTGTGTGCTCCTCGTAGAAAATTGCCAATATTGATGATGAATTTTATTCAATCCCTGCTTCGTCCTTGGGGATAATTTCAGTTTCGGCCTGTGCCGCTTCCCGCCAGGCAACGACATTTTGATGGTTAAGCAAGCGGGATGAATATCTTTGCGCCGCTTCTGACAGAGCCACTCCATAAGTTGAAAACCTGAAGGCGACCGGAGCAAAAAAACAATCAGCTATGGAAAACTGACCGAATAACCACGGGCCACTTGCGGAGTTTTTCTCGGTATAGTGTGACCAGATAGCGTCGATTTGAGCAATATCAACTTTTGCCGCACTTGATAATTCCAGCTGTCGCGTTGCCCGACAATTCATCGGCATCTCATTTCTCAGAGCGGTAAAACTGGAATGCATTTCAGCACAGATGGCCCTTGCTTCAGCACGTTTGTTGATCTCTTCCGGCCACCCTTTTCCTGCTAGATATTTTTCCGAAATATATTCGCAAATGGCCAGTGAATCCCAGACAATGAGATCTTCATCAACGAGCACCGGAACCTTGCCGGAGGGGGAATATTGCTCAAAGCGTTCTTTGATCCCCGCTTCTGCCAAAGATTCCTGGATTTCAGTAAATTCAACCTGAAAAGCTGAGAGCAATAACCAGGGTCTGAGTGACCAGGAAGAATAATTTTTATTGCCAATGACTAACTTCATTTTTAAAGCTCTCCAGAAGATCGATACAAAATATTGACATGATGTGCGAACCTGTTGGTAAAAATAGCTGATTTGGTGGTTTAAAGACAAGGGCAATCGTTTTTTAAGCCGTTCCGGTTGATTGTCAAGAAATCTTGTTGCTTTATGCTATGCTCCCCGCGTAAAAATAGACCGGCTTAAATATCTGTATCAATGTTATCCGACCGTGCCACGAAAGTGGTATCAATCTAAAAATGGAACTGCAGTGAAATCAAATACCGAATTTAAAAAATCTGAGGTGATGATTTTATCCCTCGCCCATCTTGCCCACGATACCTTCTCCGCTTTTTTAGCTCCGTTGTTGCCTCTGCTGATTGATAAACTGGGGATGTCGCTGTCGATGACTGCTGCTCTCGATATTATCCGGCGGATTCCAGCTCTGTTTAACCCCTTTTTAGGGCTGCTGGCAGAAAAGACCGGGATCAAATATTTTGTCATTCTGACCCCGGCAATCACCGCGATCAGCATGGGTTTGGTGGGGTTGGCAAATTCGTTTGCGGTGCTGTTTATTCTGCTGTTTGTTTCCGGTATCTCCGCAGCACTATTTCACGTCCCCTCTCCGGTTATCGTGAAGGAAGCATCCGGAAATAAAGTTGGTTTAGGGATGAGTTTCTTTATGGTCGGCGGCGAACTTGCTCGAACTCTCGGCCCACTGCTCGTTATCTCTGCGGTCTCCATGTGGGGACTTGAAGGGATCTACCGCCTGATTCCATTGGGGGTTGGTGCCTCAATCGTGTTGTTTTTTAAGTTGAGACATCTGGATGGTGACCGGCAGGTGCAGAAACCGAAGGAAAAAGGGGATACGCGTAAACTGTTACGGCGCTATTGGCTATTTTTTGTGGTGATTGCAGCTTTCCTCTGTTTCCAATCAGCAATGAAAAGTGCCTTAACCCTCTATCTTCCGGTGTACTTGACCGGCCAGGGGTCCTCTCTCTGGGTCGCGGGGATCTCGTTGTCGGTTCTGCAGTTTTTTGGGGTGATCGGGACTTTTTGTGCCGGAAATATTTCAGACAAGATCGGCAGGAGAAGTACCCTGGTTATCTCCAGTATCGGTTCTGTCGCTGCAATGGCACTGTTTATTTTCACCCAGCATATTGTTCTGCTGGCAATCCTCGGGCTGTTTTTATTTGCTTCAGGGCCGGTTCTTCTGGCGACTTTTCAGGATACCGATTCGAATATGCCGACGTTTATGAACAGCATGTATATGTTTATTAACTTCGGCGTGAGTTCGATTCTGGTGTTTGCCCTGGGTTTTGTTGGTGACTGGATCGGTTTGGAGCGTACCTATCAAATCTGTGTTATCTTCGCCCTGGGAACCATTCCGATGGCATTTCTGTTAACCAGATTTACCCATGCTACAGATGGCGAGTAGATGGGTTGATGGGGGACAGTTCAGTATATATAAGCTGAAAATTACCTTTTTGTTTTGGTCCTACCAATGTAATATATGGGGATCAACCTGTTTGTTGTCACAATTATCGATTTACAGTTCATATATATTTATAGGAGGCTCAAATGTCAGTAAATAAAGTTATTCTGGTCGGAAATCTCGGTAAAGACCCTGAACTACGCTACACCCCGTCCGGTACGGCTGTTGCGACTTTCTCTCTGGCAACATCGGAGACGTATAAAGATCGTGACGGAAACAAGCAGACCAAGACCGAGTGGCACAATATTGTTGTCTGGCGGCA
>JAOZQF010000141.1 GCA_029932345.1 Desulfuromusa sp.
TGGCCTCTGCAACTGAACTCACCATGTTCTACCCTGTTGCGGTGGGTGGTCCTCTGACAAAGCTGGTGGATCGGTTAGTTCAGGATTTTGAGTCAGAAAATCCAGGTATCACTGTAAAAGCGATCTATTCCGGAAATTATTCCGATACCATGACCAAAGCGATGACGGCACTTAAAGGTGGTACTCCTCCGGATCTCTCAGTGATCCTTTCCACCGAAATTTTCACTTTGATTGATAATGATGCCATCCTTGCTTATGACGACCTGGTGACAAGTTCAGCAGATAAACAATGGCTTAACAGTTTTTATCCTGCCTTAATGGAAAATAGCCGCACCGGTGGCAAGACTTGGAGTATCCCATTTCAGCGATCTACGATTGTCATGTACTATAACAAGGATGCTTTCAGAAAAGCTGGTCTTGACCCCAACTCTCCCCCGGCGACTTGGGATGAGCTTGTCGCAGCGGGAAAGAAACTTACGACAAGGGATGCCTCGGGCAAGGTGACACAGTGGGGTCTGGAAATTCCCTCGACCGGTTACCCTTACTGGATGTTTGGAGCTTTGAGTAAACAAAATAGCGAGGTTCTGATGAATGATGCTGGAACCAAAACTTATTTTGATCATCAGGGTGTTGTCCAGGCTCTTGGTTTCTGGAAGGATCTTGGCCAAAAATATCAGGTTATGCCCAAAGGAACGATTGAATGGGGAACCTTAAGAAGCGATTTTCTGGAGCAAAAGACGGCTATTATGTGGCATAGTACTGGAAATCTAACCGCTGTTAAGAAAAATGCCAGCTTTGATTTTGGTGTTGCAATGCTGCCGGCGAAAAAAGAGCGGGGGACTCCTACAGGGGGCGGGAATTTCTACATTTTCAAACAGGCAACTCCTGAAAAAAGAGCTGCGGCACTTAAATTTATTAAGTGGATGACTCAACCGGAGCGGACAGCACAGTGGAGTATTGGAACCGGCTATCTCGGAACCCGGGCCGACGCCTATATGACGAGTGCTCTTAAAAATTATGTTAAAGATTTTCCACCTGCTGCTGTTGCACGGGATCAGTTGAAGTATGCCACGGCAGAACTCTCTGTTCATGAAAATGGCAGGGTTTACAAAATTCTGAATGACGCAATTCAGGCAGCATTGACTAACGCCAAAACGCCTGAAAAAGCGCTGAAAGATGCTCAGAAACAGGCTGAGCGTATTTTGAAACGTTATCGTTAACCATATTCAGGACAGGGAGATTTATCTCTTCCTGTCCTGAAAAAAGGAAATATGCTATGCGATTATGGGGGGTTGAAATTGGAAAAATTATCGAGACTGCCGGGGCATGGCTGCTGGGGGCTCTCTGGCTTCTCCCGGTTGTGTTTGCCCTCTGGAGCTCTTTCCATCCAGCGGAATATTCAACCCGTTTTGAGTTATTTGCTCCACTTACAACCGAAAATTTTGTCAGAGCGTGGTCGTATGCGCCGTTCCCCAGGTATCTGTTTAATACCTTTATTCTTGTCACTCTGATTCTGGCTGCACAATTTGTTTTATGTACTTTAGCCGCATACGGATTTGCCAGGTTTGACTTTTTTGGTAAAGATTTCGTGTTTGCACTGGTTCTATTACAGCTGATGATCATGCCCGAAGTCCTTCTGGTTGAAAATTACCGTACTATCGGTGAATTAGGGCTTCTTGATACCATTCCTGCCATTGGACTCCCTTATATGGCCAGTGCCTTTGGGATTTTTCTTTTGCGTCAATCGTTCAAAACCATCCCTAAAGAACTGATAGAAGCTGCTCAAGTGGAGGGTGTTTCTGCACTTGGCATCCTTTGGAAAGTTTATATTCCTCTTTCCAAATCGACCTATATTGCTTATGGCCTGGTCTCTGTAAGTTACCATTGGAATAATTTTCTTTGGCCTCTGGTTGTTACCAGTTCAGTGAACAGTCGTCCCCTGACGGTAGGATTGGCTATTTTTGGGGCGCCCGAATCCGGGGTTGACTGGTCCATTATTACGGCTGCCACAGTCATGACTATGGCCCCTCTCCTCGTGGCTTTCATTCTTTTTCAGCGCCAGTTTGTACAGTCATTTATGCATTCTGGAATAAAATAACTTTAACCAGTGGTAAATGTGTAAAGTTGAGCAATGTCAATAATATCTCTAAAAAATATCTATAAAAGTTGGGGTGATACCGAGGTTCTCAAAAATATTAACTTCGAATGCGAAGATGGAGAACTTCTGGTTCTTCTGGGACCTTCGGGCTGTGGTAAGTCAACCACTCTGCGCCTCATTGCGGGGTTGGAGATACCAACATCGGGAATCGTAGAGATTGGGGGGAAGGATGTATCCGATCTTCCCCCGGTCAAGCGACATATTTCGATGGTGTTCCAGAACTATGCCCTGTTCCCCCATTTGAATGTGGCAGAAAACATTATTTTCGGACTCAAAGCACGTAAAATTCCTAAAAAAGAGCAAAAAAAACGGCTGGAGAATGCAGCAGATCTTCTTGGACTTACCGATTTTTTGGATCGTAAACCTTCTCAACTATCCGGTGGTCAGCGTCAGAGGGTGGCATTGGGACGCTCCATAGTGGCTCAGGTTTCAGTCTGCCTTATGGATGAGCCGCTCTCTAATCTGGATGCCAAGTTGCGCCAGGAAATGCGTCAGGAAATTCGTTCTTTGCAACAGCGCCTCAAAATGACCATGGTGTACGTCACCCATGATCAGGTTGAAGCAATGACCATAGCTGATAGAATCATCCTGATAAACGGCGGGGTTATCGAGCAGCACGGAACTCCGGAAGAACTTTACAATTACCCGGCTACGGCTTTTACCGGAAGTTTTATTGGTAATCCTCCGATGAATATCCTGACCCCTGATACTCAGCTTTTGCAAGCATGTCCATCGATCCTGTTACCATCAGTTGATTTCACTGCTCCGTATCTTCTGGGAATCAGACCTGAGGATATTGAGATATCAAGTGATTCGGGAATGGAATGTTTGGTCGAATTGACCGAATATTTGGGCGCAGATACCCTTATTGTCTGCAAGGTGGAAAAACACTCGATTACGCTGACCGTCAAAGGGAGGGTTGCTGTTTCAGCAGGTGATCAGCTCAGGATTAATTGGAAAGTAGAAAAAATCCATCTCTTTGATGCAGCAAACGGACAGCGGATAGAGCATTTAAAAGGAGCGACGCCATGAAATCAACATTTCAACTGCGTTATTGGAATCATATCAATGGCTGGCTCCTTGTCCTTCCGGCAGTTTTTATGATTGGCCTGTTTACCCACTATCCCATCGGAGCAAATATATTTCACAGTCTGTTTTCAATGGGAACGGTGACTCGACCAGAGGTGTTTACTGGACTGGAAAACTATAGATATCTCATGGATGATGATATTTTCTGGAAAGTTCTTAAAAATAATTTGGTTTATTCCATGTGCACGGTCCCTGCCAGCATTTCGATTGCCCTTGGCATGGCCCTGCTGATCAATCGCAATATTAAAGGGCGCTCTTTGGTGCGGATGTCATTTTTTACCCCCACAGTTCTGCCGATGATTGCTGTTGCCAATATCTGGCTTTTCTTTTACACCCCGGAATATGGACTCTTCGATCAGGTATTTGCTTTTTTTGGCGGGGACAGCCACAACTGGCTTGGTAACCCGAATAGTGCTCTGTACTGTCTCATTGTTATGGTGATTTGGAAGGAGGCCGGTTTTTTTATGGTATTCTATCTGGCGGCTCTGCAGCAACTTTCTCCAGAACTCAAGGAGGCCGGGCTCGTGGAAGGCTCTGGCGGGTGGTACTACTTTCGCCGGGTTACCTTTCCTTTATTAATGCCTACCACACTGTTTGTCATGGTCAATGCTGTTATCAATTCTTTTAAACTGGTGGATCACCTGATTATTATGACCAAAGGGGGGCCGGATAATGCCAGTTCTCTCTTGTTGTATTATATTTATGAAAACGCCTTCAGTTTTTGGGATACCAGTTACGCAGCGACATTGACAGTTGTTCTGGTGTTCATCCTGGCCATTATTACCATTATTCAATTTACTGTGGTGGAAAAACGGATTCATTATCGATAGATGGGCTGACTGTGCTTCAATTCTCCCCCAAAAATCATCCTCTTTGTGGATTGATCTATGTTGACTAGCGAAAAATTCAGAGCAAAATTAAACAGGATAAAATACCTGATGCTGGATCTTGATGGCACCTTGTATCAGGAAGATCGTCTGTTTGATTTTACCCTGGAATTTTTATCCGGGCTGGACAGACACAATATCCAAAAAATATATGTGACCAATAACTCATCAAAAGGGCATTTGGATTATTTCAAAAAGATGTCTTCCATGGGGATCTCACTGACCGCAGACGAAATATATTCTTCGGCTGATGCCACCCTGGATTATCTTAAACA
>JAOZQF010000142.1 GCA_029932345.1 Desulfuromusa sp.
CCCCGTTTTCAGATAATCAAGAATTTTATCGTTAAGGCGATTGGTGACAGAACTTATCTGCCCGAAGCCCAGATTCCGACCGAATATGAACTGGCCAAGATGTTCAGTGTCAGCCGGATGACGGCAAATCGGGCGGTTAAAGAACTTGTTGCCGAGGGGAAACTGATTCGCTATCAGGGTCGGGGAACTTTTGTCGCAAAGATTCAAGCCGAATCTCCATTACTGGAAATTCGCAATATTGCCGATGAAATTCGGCAACGGCACAATGTTTACAGCAATGAACAGTATGAGTTGGAGGAGGAAGCAGCCGATAAAGTTTTGGCTGGATTGCTTGGAATTGCTGTCGGTGATCCGGTTTTCCACTCTTTGATTGTCCATAAGGAAAACGGCTGCCCATTGCAACTTGCCGAGCGTTACGTTAATGCGAAGATTGTTCCTGAATATATCACGCAGGATTTTTCAGTTATAACTCCCAGTCAGTATTTGAGTGAACTGTTCCCTCTGTCTGAGGTTGAACATATTGTTGAGGCGATTGTGCCGAATCTGGTGGAACAGAAGCTCCTCGGTATCTCGGCAGAAACTCCCTGCCTGTTGGTCAACCGGAGAACCTGGTCGGATAATAGGTTGATCAGTTATGCGCGACTGATCCATCCGGGGAACCTCTATCGGCTCAGTTCACGCTCAACGGTTTGATTTGACTATTTAATTTATCGAAACAACTTGTGAAATAGCAACCCCTGTATGGGGTTCTTTTTATGCTGTCAGGTTATTAGTTTCTTAATTTCCTCGACAAAACCCTGCTTTGATTCATTGCCATCAATTTCCAGAAGGAGAATCTCGATCAGATTTTTTAGATTCGATTTTTCGGGTCTTTCAGTTTTTAGCCACTCTTTGATCGCTTTTTTCAACGTTATTCCGGCGACCGGGCCGATACGTTTGGCCAGAGCCCGTTTTACTAAGGCGAGGTCTTGCGCCAGCGGACCAGTGAGAACTTCTTCTGGGTCCTGCGGTTGCTGCACTGGCGGGATTTTCTCGCAATTTTCCATGCTATTCAACATTTCCGTTGTCAGCATACTAACGGTCATATTGATCAGGTGAACTTTTGCATCGGGTTCACAGATAATAATCAGGGCCGAGTCGCTGCAGAGTCTTTTGACCAACAGCAGGGCTTCGTCGTACTGAATTTCGAAGGAATTTACATCCAGCTTGACCGTTTCGTTCAATTTGAAGATCCGCTGTAAAATACTGCCGATCCGTTTTTGAGCATCGTCTTTGAAGACCTCCGGCAGGTTGGTTGCAATAATCCCTTTCTTGGTTGTGTATATAGATGACCCCAGAACACCTGGTGTTGCTTTTATCTCTTTCAGAAAAGTTTGCATGGATTACCTCTATATTCTGATCTGATCGACAAGGGGAGCCAGTTGATCAATGATGATCGCAGGAGAGACATGGGAATCAAGATCCAATCCGATGATGATTTGTTCACCGAGCAAGGTCACTATTCGGTCTCCGGAAATTTGTTCCATAATCATGTGGTAGGGGCCGGTAAATCCCAGGTAGGGTTTCAGTTGTTCGGCCGTGATTGCAATATAGGCGACATAATCACCAAGCCGATCATTCTGCTTGCCGCTGTGGAGAAGAACAGTTCCATCTCTGGCGACCACGACGAGCCTGTTGATACCGGTCAGGCTGGTAGCCGTATTCTTGAATTCCTCTAGTGTTGCCATGTCGCTCCAAAATCCTCTCGGTTTATTATTCCAGTCGTTTGAACTCAACCCGACGGTTCATGGTTCGGTTTTCTGTTGTTGTATTTGGCAGCGCCGGACGGGTATCCCCGTAGTATGCAACAATCAGGTTTTCCGATTTGACAGTAAAAGTTGTCAGCAGGTACTCCCTGACCTGTTCCGCCCGATATTTTGACAGGATCAGGTTTGCTTCCGGTGTTCCAGTGCTGTCCGTATGGCCGGAAATTTCAAATTTCTTTCCACTTAAGGCTGGATCTTCCAGGGCTTTACCGACACTTATCAGCTGCTCTTTTGCTTTTTCAGAGAGTTGCGACGATTCTGTATAGAAGTGAATCTGCATCCGCAGCAAGGGGCCGTCAACGGCTCCTTGAGTGGTCTCTTTTTTCTTGCTCTGTTGCATGACCTGGATAAATTCACCAGTGGTAATTGCCTCTCCCTGCTCCGATTTGTGCTTTATCCGGGCAACCTCAAGGGAGGTTCTGGCCCGTCTATTTTTCGGTACGAGTCGCAACCCTTGTTCGTAGGCGGTAATCGCTGACCCGGCATTTCCCAGCACCATATAAATATCACCCAGTCCGAAATAGGCTTTGGCATAATTGTGGTCAATTTCAGTTGCCTTAAGGTAATAGGATTGGGCTTTGGCGTATTTTCGTAATCTTTCTGCCGTGTAGGCATAACTGTAGTAGATTGCCGCATCAGCGGGGCAGATTTTCAATGCCTGATTGAGAAGCTCCTGTTTTTTGAGCAAGTTTCTCTCTTTATTGATTTGAACTGTCATTGATCTACAATCTTCCTTTGCTGCCCACAGCGGGTTGGCAAGGAGACCGATAATACAGATAAAAATAATAAGCTGCAGAGATTTAATCATCAAAATATCCTAACCCTATTCCTGCAGCAGTTTGACCAGGCTGATCCGCAGTCGTTCGATAGAATGTGCCAATATACCAATTTCATCCTTAGACTTGTTGGTAATGGGGGCGTTGAGATTTTCACCGAGACTGAAATCTTCAGTTCGCTTCGCCAGATCAACAATCGGTACAACAATGCTGCGATCGAGGAAAAACCAGAGAATCAGCAGGACCAGAAAGATCCCTCCGGCCCCGATTGCCATCAGGGTTAAGGAGAGTGTTTTGGCTGCTGCTATTGCCTCCGCCGTTGGAATGTAAACAATAAATGCAGCAACGGTATCGTTCAGGTTCCAGTTGTAACCGGTTTCGGTTCCGTAAATTTCAACCTGATCCTTAGGCGCATCATAGGGATCGCCGTGGCAGTTCAGACAGCCGGAACTATTAACCTTGATTGGCTGGGCAAAGTAAAAGAGATCCGTTCCGTTTTTGGTAATGACCCCTTCGGATGATTTGGTCTCTGGATTTTTAGCAAAATAATCAATGAATTCAAGTTCTTCACTATCGGCCCGGTTGGAGGGGTTGAGCGGGTCGATGGTTGCCTGCTTGAATGTGTAATCGGGAGATGACTGCTTGAACAGCTCAAAAGTCCCCCGAGCTGCGACAAAACCAGACATCAGCTCCGGGTAGAAACGGTCCTCTTCGATCAATTCCTTGACCAGTGGTCGCTGAACTTTTTTCATATATTGTTTTGTTGCCATGGCATAGTTCAAGATGATTTTACTTTTATTCTTTGCCTCGGAGAGGGCATTTTTAACACTGAGCTGATAGCTTGTAACACCGATAGCGGTAATTGCCAGCAACCCCAGAATTCCCATAATCAGGATTGATCTCATTCGAATGCCCATCATTTTCTCCCTTGTGTGTCGTCGTGAATTTATTATGTCCCTGAAATTTTATTAATAATCGCACATTATTATTTATTAGTCAAACATTTATCGCATAATATTACATATAGAATACTATATAGTTTATTATTTGGATTAATATATAATTAGTTTTTTGCTGATTTTTTATCGTGCAGGTTGATTTTATCGTCATAAAGTTTAAGAAAGTTGGATATATGGATGCCAAAATTGTTTTTTTTTCTGTATACTCGTCCGATTTTAACGGCATTGATTCTCAAGGAGTTTGTTCATGCTGAAAACATTGAAGTGTTTTCTTTGTTGCTTTCTGTTGGTGATTTGTCTGCAGCAGGTACATATTGTTCCGGTGCTGGCTGGAGAGAAGGAAGAACGGATTAAATTGCTGCAGGAAAAGATGAAAAAACTGCAGGATTTATTGGTTTTGATGGAGGAGCAAAAGTTACGAGAGCAGCCCCCAACTGAGAAGCCGTGGCAGCCGATAATCAAATCGGGTGAGGAGCGTCCGGCGTATGACCAATATGCTTATCTGTTGGCTCCACGGATGCTCGCAGCCGATCTTGATGGTGTTCTGCAGCAGCTTAAATATCTATCTGACCAGGATCCACTTAAGGAGCGGAGAACCCTGTTTATTATTCCGGCGCTCCCTTTGGCTGATGGGGAGAAGATGGCAGTGGACAAGTACAATCGTGATCTGGTCGAAGATTTTCTGAAGAAAATCGGTATCCCTACAGCTCTTGAAGGGGGATTGCTCCTTGCTCCGAACCCTTTGGGTCGGAAGGGGGTTGCCGAGGGACCGTTGTTGTTTATCAATTTGACCGGTTGTAACCAGATTGTTAGAGCCAGAATTTTTGGTCTG
>JAOZQF010000143.1 GCA_029932345.1 Desulfuromusa sp.
CACGTTTTTTGACCGCATCCAAAGTACTTCCGGCTGCCGAAGCACAAACGGGAGCAGCCATTACGGCAAACGCTACAATCGATGTAAGTAATGTTGTAAATTTCATTTAGCAGTTCCTCCAGGTAAAATGTTTAGATTCAATAACAAGAAATTACGTTACAAATCAACTATCAATAAGGTGAAAAACTTTCTGTTTCTCACCAGTTTTTCCTACCTGAAATCACTTTCAAACAACCACAAATCTCAGGATGAAAACAAAATATCAGAGCCGTTAATCACCTCCTTATTCAGGGGTTGCGTTTGGCATGTATAACCAAATATATTGCCCAACAAATGCAGAAAAATACGATAGAAAAGCATGTGTACTTGAAGACCCGGAAACCAGGAATCAACCTTGAAGATTCACTTTTTTAATGAATTTGAAGAATAACAAACGATGCGCCCATGTGTCACCAAAAAAACTCAATTTTCAAAATACCGTTCTATCTTAGTAGACACTGAGAAAAATCGTCCTAGTCGGCACGGTAAACTGCCCCCTACAACAGTTGATGTTCTCGCAAAATAAATAAGGCAGGACGGCCAAAGCTAACCGGTCAAATTTTGAAAGGGTTGTAGAGTTTATTGATTGAGCATGTACGTCTAAACCTCATGGCATTGAAAATTTATATGTTGGATCAAGCATATTTCGATTGAAATAAGTTGTTTTTTCAAACTCTATGACATTGGTTCCAATATTTGGCACCAAAGGAAACATTAAAGTCAAATTTTTAACAATCGTTTTGGATAAGTTCAGTTTTTGTTCGATACTTCGACCTTGCATTATATTTGCAAACACATGGATAAAATCTTCTTTTTTGTCACCTGTGGAATAGTTTTTGAAAGAATTAACCCTCACTTTTACATCATTTTTGTTAAACAGTTCAGTTGAAACGGCTGAGATATGAACATGTTCAATTATCTCCTCCTCAGAATGTGATTTTAAAATACCTTCTGAGCAATCTATTATAAAATGAGGCATGGTGACTCCTTTGTATAAATTCATTGAAAATCAGGAATGCTCCTTGAATGGCGCTAATTCGAGCTATTTTAGCACGATATTTACTCCTATGTTGGCTCTCTGCGAAAATGATTGAGATTCACGGACATAAATTGTTGACACCAGATATCATTTATATAAAATCCCCTAAGCATCTGCGAAACAAGGATCGGATCCATTGAAATCACCACTAAAACAGGGGAAAACTGGTGTGAATATTTTACATATATCCGATATACATTTTGGTGCACGCCATTGGGACGGTAATAACAAAATGTTGCTGGACAAGATCAACTCATATCCTGCCGATCTGGTCATTAATACTGGGGATAATACCTCCGATGGACTGGAAAGTGAATATCAGCAGGTGGGACAGTTCTTAAAGGGGATTACCTGTGAAAATGTTATCTCTATAATCGGCAATCACGATAAAAGAAATATGCAAGCACATGAATATTTCAAGGAATACATCGATAATAGTGAGACTATTCTGCCATTAAAATCAGAACTGACAACCAAGAAAAACCTTTATTTAGAGCAGGATATTACCAAAACAAAAAGTCTTTTCACGGATCTTAATTATATTAAGCTGGTGACCATTGATAGCATGACCGTGTTGGTTATCTGCATAGATTCAAATATTCTTTACCAGGATGAAGGTTTTGTTGAAGAGGAAATTCTAAAGTCTATCTCAGCGAAGATCAAGCGGATGAAATATGATAAGGCCATCCTGTTGATTCACCACTCGATTCTTGTCGGAGATATTACACCACTCCTGAATCCCTTATTATTAGCTGATTTTGTCAATGAACATCATATCGAGGATATTTTCTGTGGGCACACCCACCGACTGACTTTGAGAAAAAGTACAGATCTTTATCACCATAGTTCGTTTACCCAGTACATGGTCGGTTCGCTATCATCGAGCAACCGTATGGGCGATGATAATATGTTTTTATATTTAGAAAATTGGGGAACTTCTGAGCTGCAGATTCATTTGATAAGGATTCACCGTGACGGTGATGTTTTGAGTTTTACTGAAGAATTAATTAGAAAAACGGGAACAAGATAAGACCATCTACTCTCTTTTGCGCCAGTAACCATAAGACAAAAGCCCCGCCTGGAATAACCAGGCGGGGCTTTTGTCTTATTAAGTCGATGTTCAGACCATCCGTTTTTCACTGATCCGTGCTGCTTTACCACGCAAATTACGCAAGTAATAAAGTTTAGCCCGACGAACCTGACCAACCCGAACCACCTCAATCTTATCAATATTTGGTGAGTGAAGTGGGAAAATCCGCTCAACGCCAATTGCACCCGACATTTTTCGCACCGTGTAAGAAGAACCAAGGCCACGATTAAGGCGCTTGATACAGACTCCCTGAAAAATCTGAATCCGCTGTTTTTCACCTTCAGTAATTCTTACGTGAACTTTAATCGTATCACCAGCTTTAAAGCGGGGGATATCCTTTTTAATCTGTTCCATTTCTAATCTATCAATAATGTTCATCTTTGTTCCTCCTCGTTTATCTATCCATTGTCTTATTTTTTATTGGTTATTAAAACCGTTCTCCAACTTATTTTGTCAACTCAATCTGCTTGCTTAACTGCTCCAGTATCTTTTTATCTTCAGCACTTAAAACTGCAGTTTCCAACAGATCCGGCCGGCGTTGTAAAGTTCGCAGCAATTGCTGTTCCCTTCGCCAGGCTGCAACTTTTCCATGATCCCCGGAAAGGAGAACATCAGGCACCGACATACCGGCAAAAACCGCCGGACGAGTATACTGCGGGCATTCAAGCAAACCATCTCCGAATGAATCATTTTCGACACTGTCACTCGAACCAAGAACCCCGGGGAGATGACGAGATATAGCATCAATCATCACCATCGCCGGAAGCTCTCCACCGGTGAGGACGAAATCCCCAATCGAAAATTCAGCATCAACCAGAGTCTGCCGAACCCGCTCATCGAAACCGGCATAACGGCCACAAAGAAAAATCAACCCCGATTCAGCAGCCAGATCAGAGGCATGCTGTTGCTTAAAAGGGATCCCTTGCGGGGTCATCAACAGCACCTTTGCCCCGGGCGATTCCCTTTTCAAATCTGACACAGCCCGGGCAATTGGTTCCGGCTTCATCACCATACCGTCACCACCACCATAGGGGGCATCATCGGTACTGAGATGCTTTCCTTCAGCCCAGTCACGCAGATTATGAGTTCGAACCTGCAATAATTTCTGTTTGATTGCCCGACCGAGAATACTCTCCTGCATCGGAGAAGAAAACATATCGGGAAACAGAGTCAATACGTCAAAGATCATTGTTCTTCTGCAATCAATCCTTCGGGGAGATCAACATGTATGACCCTCGCATCCAGATCGACATCTAACACAAACTGGTGTACAGCCGGGATCAAAACCTCACCAAAACGCCCTTTTACCACATAGGTATCATGAGCCGAAGTTGTGATTAAGTGCTGAAGCCGACCGATATCGCCCCGTGCCCGATCAACAACCTGCAGCCCCTTTAACTCTCCCCAGTAGTATTCATCGTCACTTAAATCCGGCAGCAAGTGTTCAGCCAGCAGAACCTGAGCTCCGACCAATTGCTCAGCCAGATCAATCGATTCATAGCCCCGCAAACGTAACAGAACCTGCCCTTTATGCAATGCCTGACGACTGATATCCAGAATCAGGATCTCTTCCGCCTGGAGACGCAGGGTTACCTGCTTGGTCGTCAACAGAAAATCAGGATTTCCTGACTTCAGGCGAACTTTGAGGTCTCCACGCAAACCGTGAGTACCAACAATATTCCCAATTTCCAGTAAAGTTTCAGTCACTCATTCTAACCAAGCCAAAAAACAACCAAGCCGTATTCACTCCATGATCTCCAATAAGGCGTGGCGCTTCTCACGAGTTGCCTTGGCATTTAACAAGGTTCGCATTGCCTTGGCATTACGACCCTGTTTGCCAATAATCCGACCCATATCTTCCCCGGCTGCCGCAAGTTTGATCAGCACGCGACCATCTTCGGCGGTCTCCTCAGAAATGACAATTTCAGCAGGTTTTTCAACCAGAGCCTTGGCAATATACTCGATCAGATCTTTCATAGGTCATCCTCCGAGAGATTGGATCCATGGCCTCGGATTCGGATCAGTTTCAAATATCAGGCTTCCGCTGGAGCCTTCGCTTTGAACTTGGCCCATACACCGGCATGCCGCAACAGCCGACGGACAGTGTCAGTCGGTTGAGCCCCTTTATTGAGCCATTCCATAGCCCGATCTTCTTTAAAGTCCAACAGAAATTCTTCTTTACGGGGGTTATACTGTCCCAGAAC